>CAYLZA010000215.1:0-5443 GCA_964387575.1 uncultured Spirochaetales bacterium
AGCATCATCGGTAAGAAGAAATTATTCATATTTCTATGACATGCTCAAGGTCCCAACTGCAGTCATATGTCTCGCTTCAGCACTAACTTTTTACGAGATGTTTACTTATGAGCCGTCGTCTGTTCACATCGCAATTCCAAGAGACGAGCGTATTCTGCCCCCGGATTTCCCGTCGATCCGCAGGTTTTCGTTTGGGAAACCACGGTACAAGCTCGGATTGAAACAGGAGCAGATCGAGGGCCATTCCATTCAAATATACGATCGAGAGAAAACCATCTGTGATGTCATAAGTTTTCGTCGGGTTCTCGGTCAAGATATCACTAACGAAGCTGTCAGAAACTATCTTGCAATACCCAGCAGTAATTTGGATCAATTGCTCATATACTCACGCCTTCTCAGAGTTGAAGGACCGGTAAAACAACACTTGAGGATGATGACATGAAAAACATTGGAAATGACAAGTAGTTTTGCCCCCTATTCGGCAATTAATTTTTACCTGGGCGGGAAAATTATTCCTCCTTCCTCTTTTAGATTCTGTACAATTCTCCCCGAAGAGAGAACGTGTGTGCTTGATGCAATAGTCGATCCAGGAGAGCTGTGGTCAACTCCGCCCATTCACCGAACGGAAGGTCAACACTTTCTGGATTTCGTCGATGACCACGGTCCGCGCTCGATGGTAGTCTACCTCTTCTCTCAACAGTCCGGGCCGTTCGACAAATCGCCGATACTCTTCCGATTTGAGCAAGTCTATCCAGAGAGCATCAGCATACCGGTGGGAAAGAAGGGTGCTCTTGCCTGCCTGCCGCGGCCCCCACAGAAAAAAGGTATTCGACCCGGGTTCGGGAATATCAATTCCTCTTGTGATATATCAAGTTATTTTTAAGTAACCAATGCGTTTTTCATAAATCGTGCCCCTGTAAATATGCAATTCGGAAAGAACTGCTCGTATCAGTCGAAACTCTTCACCGGCAGCTATTTCGAGAAGGAAGGACAATACTTACGAAGGCTTTATGAAAAGCCTACCAGTTCCTTCTGCTGCTCGTCCCACAGCTTTAAGCGGATACAAGCGAGGCTCTTCCACAAGGGATATGGAATAGGCATAGTGGAAGAAGGCGTTAAAGAGCTCCATTATTTGGGAAAGGACTATTCAGCTTCCGGTCTCTCTCTTATCATCGTAAATCCGAACCAGATACACACAGGTGAACACGGTCCATAGGGTGGTGGGTCAAGTAAGAATGCAGTCTTACTCTGTTACACTTTAACCGATAGCTCTCAAAAAACTTTTACTATTGAGAGCTGCCGTTTTTTTTGTGTACTCACTTTCAAGTAATCACAGTTGTTGCTGTTGAGCCGTTAAGACAGAATTACACTGGTATCAGATCTCGCCCTTGATGTCTTCAAAAATATTCGAATGTGACTATTTGTTGTCATCTAATTATTTCTGTATACAATTCGTCACATAGTTATAATCTTAAACGAGTTTATTCCAGCAAATTCTCAATATGCCCAAACAGCTCCTCTACAAGTAGTTCTGTCACTTCAAGATCAGAGAACACTTCATTTTCTTCAACGCCAATTTCACCAGGGTATCTATGCTGGGCCGCATAAGGATTCAGCCTGCTAAGTATGGTGTCATCAATTTCAGGGAGCCCTTCCATAGACTGACACTTGGTTTTTAAGTATAGCAAGTCATGTGAACGTGGGGGCTCGATATCATGAAGAACCAGAAAAGCCTTCAGGCATTTTTCGACTGCCCGCTGACAATGAAACCCGATGATATCTTTGGGGAGGGGCCTCATGTCAGATAAAAATTTTGCAGAATCTAAATCCTGCCTGGCTTTCTGCAGCCACTCACGGACCAGATCTTTAAGCTGCATAGAGGACCTTTCCCTCACGAGCAATGGCACGCTCTATAGTCGGCAGTACACTTCTCTCTCGAAACGTGCTTTCATGCTCAACCAGAATATCACAGGGTATGTCTATCACCTCATAGACCTTCCGGTATAATAGCTGAACAATTTCCCTAATATTAGATATCGAATCATCGACCAGAATCAGAATATCAATATCACTGTCGGATTTCATTGTTTTCTGAGCATAGCTGCCGAACAGAATTATCTGCTTAGCTTCCACATGGGTGGTAATAACTTCCGTTAAACGGGTGATATCGTCGTCAGTGTTCATACAATTAGAATACCCTCTTCCTTCTAATGGATCAAGATAAATATCAGGTTATTGCTTTCAACACGAATCATGCAAAACATGTGACCAAAAATGTGACCACCTCCGGCCAATTTTCATCAATTGCGGATCAATTTCCAGTCAAACAAAATCAACTTTCTCTTGACGCAAATCAAGGTATCATCAATAATTACAGTACGGAAGGTCAATTTACGTTAAAGATGGTCAAGCCCGAAGGGTCGATTCCGAGCTTCAACCCGCCGAACGTCCGGTCGAAAGTGCGTACGGCATGCATATGGTTTTTGACGGAGATGTCTCCACCGGATGGTCGGAGGGAGCAAAAGGAGACGGAGCGGGTGAAGAGTTGTGGCTGGTGGTACGACCCGGAACGGACACGCTGGCGTTGATAAACGGTTTTGCGAGGTCGGCAATTCTCTACGAGAAGAACAATCGGGTGGCGAAGTTGAATGCAGCTATATACGGCGGGATCGTGCCCCCCGCAATGGTTACCGAGTTCGGAAGGCTGTTTCTTGTTACTCCGTTGTTGAGAAGCTCGGAGATACTCACCGTTTCCCTGGAAGATACCGACCAGCTTCAGACGCACAAGCTTGCGTTGAACTGGAGTAGAATCACGGAGCGTTTTTCCGGCGTAAGATCCTATTACGAGGCCGAATCGCCGGTGCCGGATGTCCCGCCGGGGATTTCCGACACTGCATATCTTCTCCACCTGCGAATGTGGGCGAAGGAAGGATCGATACCGAGCGGTTACTCATGCGCGTTCCGGAGCCGGCATACATGCAGCTTTCGTTTGCGCCTTGATATTTCCAGAAGACAGACAAAAAAGAGTGGGTGATTTCGGCTTTCGGAGAGAAGCAAGAGCTCGACGGACCTGCAGATTGACAGTACGTGTAACCCGCGATAGTGTTTCGAAATAAGAGAAAATCAATAAAAAGGATGGTTTGCACAATGATTCGAGTAACAGCAGCATTTCTCATGGTATTTCTTGTTGTATTGGGTGGATGCGGAAACTCAGAATCGTCCGCGGAATCCGGCTCGGAAAAAGCAACGGCGAGTGAAACCGAAGACGAAGGATATTCACAGGACTTTACCTTCGCCGGTGTGTGGGAAGGTGAAAACGAAGGTGAGGACATAACGCTGACACTAAACGAAGATGGTACCGGCACGTTGGCGTATAGCAGCATCGAAGAGCCGTTTGAGATTACCTGGGAACCTGAAGGCACGGGCGAAACGAGGCGCAATGTGGTCATTGAGGCGGTTGAAAACTACAGCTTTGGCGATATCACGTTGAACTTCTGGTACGAAGGGCCGGACACACAGAGAATGCCCCGTGGCCTCATTTTGGATGATGGAGAACCTGCCAAGAAAGACGGTTGGATGACCTGGCACAGAACGCAATAAAGGTCTCTACACCGAAAGGACCGATTAACAGCGAACGGAGCGGGAGCTCATTTATTACCGACGAGTTGGAGAACGATCCACCCGCCGCCGGTATACGCCGGCGGAGGGCGCGGGGCGGTTTTTTCGTTAGACTTCAAATATACAGCCGGCTGAGGGGGCACACCCGTGAAAAGCGAAATCCAACGATGGCTTCAAAAGCTCTATCTGGAAAACGACAGCAGAATCCACGACTATGAGTTGAACTAGGTATTTTTTTCCATCACTACCGGTACGAAGGTGCTTGTAGCGATGTCCATATTCTCTTGCCTGCCGTACGTATATCCGCTGCTGGACGGCATACTCCCGGACCCGCCGACTTTGCTCGTAGTGCACCCGTGTATCGTGAGAGCAGCGTTTCTGGTACAAATCGTGTTGGTGTACCGCCGAGTAGGGACATGGATTCTGGACACCTGGATTTCTGCAACAGCCGCGCTCCTCGCCTTTATTGTTGCGTTGACGTACGGCAGGGCACTGTCATTTTTGGCTGTTTGGCCGTACCTGCCGTGGGTCTTTTTTGCCTCGATTATTGGTTTTACTGCATATCCGTTCGTCGTCGGTTCGTCTGCGCTTGTCATCGAACACTTACCCGGTTTCGTCTGGACGCTTTCTCTTGCTCTATCCGGAGCATATATAATCGGTGTCGAAACGCTCTGGGTAGAGAGATTCGTAGACCTCACATCGCGTCGGAATCACATTGGTTCGATACTTATTGTACAGACCGTTGTAGGCGTCTTGGCTACCGTGGCAATACGAGGACAGAAACATGAGAAATCAAAACGAGATGCTTACATCAGATACAGCGGAACCCTGACCACACTTGTCGCGTTGACTTCACTCAGCATGTTTCTGGACATGCCGTATCTGGTTTTTGCCATCGGATGGGTTGCGTTTATTCCGTTTCAGTTGATGTACGCACGAGAGAAGGAAGTGAAGAGGACACGAGGTGCTCAACAGATGATTAAGAAAGAACCGGATAAATGAAAAACACTACAGTTATGATAATGTCAGAATATGATAAGTGATCGAAAAAACTCTCTCCGAGCTGCACGTTTCGAACATCCGGAATACATACCCGTATCGTTTAATATCAGCGCGGCCTGTTGGGATGCTTTTCGCTCATATGAACCACCTTCACCGGAGCATCATGACGGATGGGGGAGAATCAATTGGGACGATATACGGAAGAACATTCGGGCGGCCAAACAAAACGGGCAGCTCGCATCGGGAAGCCTCCGACATGGGCATACGTTCCTTACTCTTACGTACATCCGGGGGTATGAGAACCTGATATTCGACATGATGGACGAAAGGGCTGTGGAAGCTGATCGTGCTCGTGGAAGAGTTCAATCTCGGTCTGGTCAATCGGTATCTCGATGCCGGCGTCGAATGGATGGGATATCCGGAGGATCTCGGAATGCAGCGCGGGCCGATGCTGAGTCCTGAACATTTTAGAAAATTCATAAAGCCCACCTACCGGAGGCTCATTGATCCGGCGAGGGATGCCGGGTGTGTCATCCACATGCACTCGGACGGCGATATTCGCACATTAATCGAAGACTTGATCGAAATAGGAGTAGAAGTAATCAATCTTCAGGACCTGGTCAATGGAATCGACTGGATGAAGAGCAAGCTCAAGGGCCGCATATGCATCGATTTGGATATCGATCGGCAAAGCATTACGCGATTCGGATCGCCTGAGGAAGTTGAGACGCATATGGGTAGTGTCGTCAGCCGGCTCGGCAGCCGTGGCATCAGCACGTTGCCCCAGGTGATAGCTGTGAGACCTGCGAATAGATTACCTAGA
>CAYLZA010000216.1:0-5433 GCA_964387575.1 uncultured Spirochaetales bacterium
TCCGGTCGGAGTCTATCTTGATCTGCATCTCAG
The DNA here is from genome assembly GCA_964387575.1 of uncultured Spirochaetales bacterium. Taxonomy (GTDB): domain Bacteria; phylum Spirochaetota; class Spirochaetia; order ARS1246; family ARS1246; genus CAYLZA01. The sequence goes on from CAYLZA010000216.1 coordinate 34, forward strand.
TTCGCTGCACAATAGCACGCTGAATTTCCTGAAGATCGACATATAGAGGCCCGTTCGATTCATGACAAGCTATCTGACCCCCGTATTAAAAATCCTTCTGCCGATCGGTATCGGCGTCGTGCTCAAGCAGATCGGCGTCTTCGATGCCGAGGACGGTCGGAGGATCAGACGTTTCTGCATCAATTTCACTGTTCCACAGCTGGTATTTATTTCGATGTACCGGGCGGAGGTCTCCGTATTCTCACAAATCGCGCCGATGGTAATCGCCCTCACGTCGATGACGCTGTGTTTTTTCGGGCTCGGGTACATAGGCAGCCTGTTCTTCAGGGAAAAGCGGATAAAAGCCGGTATCCACGCGGCAACGACATTCGGAAATTACGGGTGGATCGGTTGGGCGGTCGCGAACGTCGTGCTCGGTCAGGCTGGATTCGAGCGAGCGGTCTTTTTTACGATGTTCTGGTGGCCCGTCTTTTACTCGTTCGGCCTGTTAATCGGGATTGTCCACAACGAGCCTGAAAACCGACAAGGTGTAGGGCAAACGATGGTCACTCGCTTACTACCGGTCGCAATCGCGATTACGTCGGGAATCATTCTGAATCTCACCGAAATCGTTGTACCGGGGATAATAGAAGATACGGTTGCTACATTTGGAGATATGACGGTTCCGCTTATACTTCTGTCGGTCGGCATGCATCTCGATTTTCGAACACTTATGCACCGGTTTCCGAGAGCTACCGTCGTTGCGGCACTCAGAATGCTCTCAGGACCATTTATCGGAATTGGTGTAGCCCTTTTAATCAGGCTGGTCTTTCCGATCGATGAGATAAGCACCCGGGTTATACTGCTCAACGGTGCGATGCCGGTGGCAACGATAACACCGGTTCTCGAAGACAACTATCCGATGGATACCGAGACGGTGGGAGCGGCTATCGTGCTGACCACGATCATAAGTCTGATCTCAATTCCCCTCTGGATACCGATAGCAGAAAAGCTCGCTCTGTAGCGGCTATCATGACGCCCACGGTACGCGGGCGCACCGCAGACGCCGCCCCTCGCCCGGGTGTTTGCAAGCTGATACGCCGACAGTCTCGTTCGGTGGCTACTGTCGTTTCCCGGCCATCTCTACGACTTTGCGACCTTCCCGATCGACCCAGATCCCACACGGTCCGCCACCTTCGCTTACGCCGAGATCAGCCCTGCTGCCGTCCATTCTGAGTATCGGATGATAAAATTCGGCAATTTTCTCGGCTTCTCCCACGGCGTAATGACCTATCAGTGCTCGGCGAAACCGACCGGCGCTGCTATTTGGAAAACTTCCGTGAACCAGCTGGCCGTTGAAAAAGAGCACATCTCCCGGATTCATGACGACCGGGACCGGTTCCTTCCCCTCGGGAAGCGGCACCGTCACATCGGTAAAACTCTCGTTTACATCGGCCTCTTCGGTGCAGAGAACGGGAATCTCGTGAGTTCCCGGCACGACCTGTAAACAACCGTTCTCCTCATCGCACGGATCGAGCGCCATCCACGCGGCCATGCACGTACCGGGCTTCACATTGAGATACGATTGATCCTGATGAAGAGCCTGACCTCGTGCACCGGCGGGCTTGAAATAGAGCATCGTTTGCACCGCGTACGGCTCTTCTCCGAGAACCGCGGTCATCACCGTATTCAATCTCGAGTCTGTGAGCCAATCGAGACTGACCTGATCCCATCGATGCATATGAATCATGCGTGGATATCGTTTGAGTGGATCGTCATTGCCGATATCTACTCCCGATGTATCCCCGGGATACGTTCCGGCTTCCCGGAGCCTCATATAGTGGTCGCGATATGTGACGACTTCGGATTCATCGAACAATCCTTCTACAATGACATATCCGTTTGCCTGATACTGATCGCGTAATTCCTTTTCGTTGGTCGTCTTTTCCATACAAAAAAGGTAATATTCTTGCTTCGCTCCGACTACAAGGGCTACGCAAGAAAAAGCGGTATTTTGACCTCGTCCTCGCTCATGCCACCGTGCATCCCTCTGTGGCCGACCGGCTCTCTCCCTTCGGGAACGTACTCTATCGCATCCGCATTCGGTGAAAATCCGATAAATGTTCCGAGTCGTTCTCGGGTCTCAGGTGCAAGTGAATCCGGACCGAAAATTTCGAGCGTTTCCGCCTGTTCGGGAGTAATGAGGCGAAAATCCGGAAATCGTGGATTCTTGAAGATTTCAGAGAACCGTTCTTCCGATCCCGGCTTGACGTGAAAAACCGGCATCCTCGATTCGGCCGAAGGCGGGCATTGAAGCAACTCGTTGACGGGATCATTGTGTCTGAGGATACAGTGTCTATCGTCGGGCACGTTGATGTGTCCGTGATCCGCGGTTACTATCATCCGCACGGTTTTCGGCAGCATAGAGCGCATGCGGCTCAGAATCGAGTCAATCCTGCTTATTTCGCGGATAACCTCTATCCCGTCCCATCCGTGCTCGTGGGCAAGTCGATCGACTTCAGGATAGTAGAGATACGCGTAGGACGATCCGGAATCGATTTTGTACCAGCGGCGTACTCTTTTGAGTGCATTTTCTATACTTCGATAGCCTTCTATATCGGTGTCGCCGGTCGACCACTGTGCGAACGCTCCCTTCCGGAGCTTGCGAAGCGTGTAGCTCCTGGTCGTTCTTTCCAGTGTCGGCAACATGCTGTCTACCACCATAACATCATCGAGCGTGAATCCGAGCTTCTCTATTGATCGGTACGAGAACCGTTCGGAAGCCTTGAGAGGAATAATCGTCTCGCCGAAGTTCGGAAGATGCGTAAACCAACCGATGATACCGTGAGCGGCAGGCCAGTGCCCCGAGGCAAGCGAGGTTAATGCCGCCGAAGTGGTAGATGGGATGACGCTTCGTATTTCGCGCGTAAAGGTACGATCGAGAAAACCTCCACTCGGAAAGAAACGTCGCTGATTCATCCCGAGTCCATCCACCAGGAAGAATAGAATATGTTGATGCTCGCCGATGAGATCGGCGAGAAGATCGGTCTCCCGGTCTGGGGGAAATTGTATTGTGCTCCCGCAGAGTCTCGCAAGTGCCCGACTAAGGTGAACGCTCGTTACGCCTTCGGCTTTCAGAAGTCGTTGATCATAGATCCACCGCTTAACCACTCGCTTTGAATCGGTATCGCTCATACACTCCGTTTTCCTATCGATCGGATTCCGATACAATACTTCATTATGATAGACGGTAACAACACCACCTTTGAATGGAAACAACATGAGAGTCCTATCTGCATCATGCCGATAGGATCGTTTGAGCAGCACGGCTCGCACCTTCCGCTTGCGACCGACTGGCTTCTCGCCGGGGCTATTGCAAAAGAATTGGCAAAAGAGCTCGATGCCGCCCTTCTGCCGACGCTCCCTTTCGGGACGAGTCTCGAGCATGCCGGTTTTCACGGTACGTTTTCGCTCAAACCGGAAACGTTGATGCAGATCGTACGCGACGTTGCCGACGAGGCCGAACGAAGCGGATTCAAGTATCTGCTCGTGGTCAACGGGCACGGCGGTAATCATTGCCTGATTCCTGCAATTCGGCGGATCAATCGTGAAGATCGGCCTATCAAGCTTCTTCACCTGTATACCGCGCAGGCGCGCCCTTCCGCCGGATCGGCCCCAAAAGAGAATTTTCTCGATATACACGCGGGGGAACAGGAGACTTCTACCATGCTCTATAAATTTCCTGAGCTCGTACGCAGCGAAATGCTCGATCGGCCCGAGGAAGAATGCGAATTCCCGCTCGAGCAGATCGATCTCACGACATTCGGTATTGCGCATCTCAATCCAGAAGGGGTTATCGGCCGGCCATGCCGGGCTACCGAAGAAACCGGGAAGATTCTTTTTGAAGGAACCGTCGAATACATGCTGAGCTACATACGCGATCGTATCGACAGGCTCGAGAAAAACAGCCGTTACGGAAAGGAAGATTGATCAATGAATACCGGAAACACCAACCTTTCGTTTGTAGATGTAAATTGTGCGATCGGTCGAATGCGAAGAACCGCGCCGAAAACGTATTCTACGCCGCACGAGCTCATCGCCAGGATGAACCGATACGGAATCGACGCCGCCTTTGTCTATCATACGATGAGCCTTCTCTACGATGCCTGGGAAGGGAACATGAAATTGATCGATGAGCTCGGCGCGTACGAAAATCTTCATCCGGTCTGGGTGGTACTACCACATCATACCGGTGAATTTCCTGCTCCCGACGAGCTGATAGAATTGATGCACGAGCATGATGTGCGGATGGTACGGGCTTTCCCCTCGGCGGAAAACCACCAATTCAGCATCGCCGAATGGAACTGCGGAGGAATGTGGAGCGCGCTCGAACGGGAGCAAATACCGCTCGCGGTCGGACTCGATCAAATAAAGTGGGAGGAGCTGTACACCCTTGCGACAACCCATCCGGAGCTTACGATCATCCTGTGTGATGTCGGTTATCGAATCGCACGCAATCTCTTCAGCCTTATGAAACTGGCACCGAACGTATATCTCGAGACATCCGCCTACAAAGTTCATCGTGGGCTCGAAGAGCTGTGTATGGTCGTCGGCGCCGAACGGCTGCTTTTTGGAACCGGTATGCCGGTGTTCTCGGGAGGTGCTGCGGCGTCGATGATTCGTTACGCCCGAATCGGTGAGGAGGCACAAGTACGCATAGCTTCACACACGATTCTCTCGTTGACCCGCAATAACTTTTCGAAGAGGATTTGAGCCAGTGAGCACATTAGCAAACACCGTATTAAGCGGAAAACCGATAGAAGATACGGAAATTATCGATTGTCATTGTCATATCGGCTCGGTAAGAAACTTCCATGCACCGTTTACCGACGCTCAGGGTATGCTCGTCAGCATGGATAGAACAGGCATCGACAAGGTAATGATTACCGCGTTCGCCGCAGTTTCATGGGATATCCCATACGGAAACGACGTCATGCTCGAAACCGTGCGCACCTACCCGGAGAGGTTTCTCGGATATGTCACGCTCAATCCCAACTACGCCGAAGAGATGATCGATGAGCTCGAGCGATGTTTCGCGATCAAGGGAACGGTCGGCATCAAGCTTCATCCTTCGGGCCACGGCTGTTCGATCGATTATCCCGGATACGATTCGGTATACGCTTTTGCAAATGAACGGAAGCTGCCGGTTTTGATCCATGTCTGGGGGAACGAAGACGCACGGGCCATCGGCAGAACGGCGGATCGCTATCCCGATGTATCCATCATCATGGGACATTCGGGCGCCGAACAGCGGGCAATGGAGATTGCCGCAGATGTCATTCGAGCTCACGAACATGTATATGGCGATACGGCTTTTTCGCGCGGACGGGAAGGCAACATCGAGTGGATGGTAGAGGCGTT
>CAYLZA010000217.1:0-5431 GCA_964387575.1 uncultured Spirochaetales bacterium
GAATGTCGAGCTCCGCAAGCCTGACCGCCCACAGCTGCGTGGCCATGCTCAGACCAGCCTTCGAGATACAGTACTCGCCGCGATTTATCGACACCACCGTCGAGGAAATCGATGTTACGAAGATGATCGATAATCCGTGATCATCCCGTCGATGCTCCCACTCCCCGATACGTTTCGCCATCAGCCGCGCAACCGCCTGCGTCAGAAAGTAGGGGCCTTTGAGATTGATATCCATAACGCGGTCATAGCTATCCTCGGTCGCCTCGAGCAAATCGAGCCGCTCTTTCGGTGCCACTCCCGCATTGTTCACCAGCACGTCGATACCGCCGAGCTCCTCGTCCACGGTGGAAACCAGACGTGCCCGATCGTCCCGGTTACTCACATCGGCGCGGACGTAGAGGATCCGTTGCGAACCGGCAATCTCCCGCAGCTCAGGAAGGCTTGCCACCTCGTTTTCGGCTTTCACCCCGCAGAAGGCAAGATCGAATCCTTCAGCGAGGAGCTTTTTCGAAATACCGAGACCGATCCCCCGACCCCCGCCGGTAACCAGCGCCACGCGCCCCGAACCGCTCCCGCCGTCGCTCCGTCTACTCATCTCGCGCCTCCGTCCGGTTATGCCTTTCCGAGCTCAGGAATATCGATCCAGGCTCGTTTGTTCCATGATTCTATCCCCTTCTCGGCAAGCTGCACTCCTTTTGCTCCTTCGAGAAGATCCCATACGAACGGCTCGTCGAGCACGATGTGCCGCAGGAAGAGCTCCCACTCCGCTTTGAATGCGTTGTCGTACTCGCGCTGATCCGGAAGCTCTATCCAGTTGTCGAAAAACTCGATCGGCTGCGGGATATCGGGATTCCATACCGGTTTCGGCGTCGCGCCGTAGGGCTGCGCCCAGCACCCCCGGAGACCGGCGACGGCGGAGCCGTCCGTTCCATCCACATGAATCGTCAGCAGATCGTCACGGCGTACTCGTACTTCCCAGGACGAGTTGAAGTGCGCAACGATTTCGCCGTCGGCTCCGTCGAGGAGAAACGTCGAATACGCGGCGTCCTCGGCGGTGGTCGAGTAGTGCTCCCCGTTTTCATCCCACCGGTCCGGAATATGGATCGCCCCGAGACATGATACCGAACGGACATTACCGAAAACGTTGTCGAGGACATAACGCCAGTGACAGAGCATATCCATGATGATACCTCCGCCGTCCTCCTTTCGGTAGTTCCACGAAGGTCGCTGCGCAGGCACCTCATCACCTTCGAAGACCCAGTACCCGAACTCTCCGCGTACCGCGAATATCCTTCCGAAGAATCCTTTTCGTATCAACGATTTCAACTTCATGATTCCGGGCAACCAGAGCTTGTCCTGAACCACACCGTGCTTTACTCCCGCCTTGCTCGCCAGATCGTAGATCCGGTATGCATCCTCGGTATTGAGGGCCGTCGGTTTTTCGCAGTAAATATGCTTTCCCGCTTCGATCGCCTTTTCCACATTTCCCGCTCGAAGCCCGGTCAAGGTCGCGTCGAAATAGACCGGGTACGTGTCGCTCTTGAGCGCTTCATCGAGATCGGTCGTCCATTTTTCGATTCCCGACATCGCCGCTACCTTTTCGAGCTTGACCGGATTCCGTCCGACGAGGATCGGATCCGGGATGATCGTTTCCTCCGGGCTGATCCGTACTCCGCCCTGCTCGATAATCGGTACGATCGATCGCAAAAGATGTTGATTCGTCCCCATCCGACCGGTCACACCGTTCATGATTATCCCGACTCTGTGTTGTTTTTCCGTGCTCATCTCTCCGCCTTTTCCGTATTGTGTGCCTCGATCCGAGCTCTGAGGCTATTCGTTGCGTTCCGGCTATTTCGAGCCGTCCGGTGCATCGGTGCACTGTTTCCACGCTCCCTCCGGAAGCGGCGGAACATCAACGCCCTCTTTCGGAAGCGTTCCTTCGAGCTCCTGTTTCCAGTGGTCTACATCACCTGCCGGGCCGTAGCAATAGATCATAATCAATTGCTCTTCGCCGATGTTGGTAAGCTGATGATACTCGTTCGGCGGGATAAAAATCGCCTGCCCGCCGGTAACGGTCCGTCGTTCACTGCCGAGACACATCTCTCCGGTTCCCGAGACGATGAAATACACCTCTTCCTGTTCCTGATTGTGCCATGGGACCTGTCCGCCCTTCGGCTCGAGCGTTACATACCCCATCGAAAAATTGTTTGCCTGAATCGGCGACGGTCCTCCGACCAGATTCTGTGTGCGTCTTCGCGCCGGATATGTTCTTCCTTTGATTTCCGCGAGATCGGCTATCGTCATTTCGGTTCCCCCCAAAAAGTATAGTATGGTTTGTTATCGAGTATTCTCTGCAGATAGAGTACCGCTTCCCGCAGATGGTAATCACCCCACATACACGATTCATCACACGGAACCTTCCGTCCTTCCGGGATCCGGTCCCACCCGTTCGGCCGGTGGTACACCGAATGGAGCAGCAGCCCTTGATGCGAATCCTCGGTGCTCAGATACGGTTCGTCGAGAAGCGTGTCGATGATCTTTATACCGGCATCGACGAGCCGGGCTCCTTTCTCGGAATCACCGTCGAGTGAAAGGCTTCGACCGAGACGAAGCAGACCCTGTGCGGTAATCGCCGCAGCGCTCGAATCCACCGGCTCATAGTCGTTGTACGGATCCGCCGGTTTCTCCCGCCACGCTCCGAGCTCATCGAGCCCGGGTGCTCCGGTATCCCAGTACGGGATATAGTCGGACGCCGTATGTGCGAGGTAGAACTCGGCGGTGGCCAGTGCGGTTTCACGGATACGATCGAGAACACTCTCCTTTCCCCCGAGCGCACGAAGCGCGGTATCGTCCTCGTCGACGCCCTGCAGAAATTCGAGCTCTTCGGCAAAGCCGGTTACGATCCACGCAAGTCCTCGTGTCCACGTCGAAAACGGCGAATACCCCTGTTGGGTGCTCGGACAACGGAAACGTCCGTCGTTCATGTTGAATATCGCTTCGTGAACGACCCGTCCGCGTAGATCGAAGGCATCACGACCTTTGCCCATATAGACGATATATTTCGCGGTGGTAAATGCGTGCGTCAGAAGCCGCTCGAGAAGCGATATCTGTTCGTCGTGCTCACCCATCAACACATGCCCGAGGCGATACGCCACCGCCAGCGACCGGAGCGATCGAATCGTGTCTGCGAATAGCGATTGCGGTCCGTTGAACGAGTAGATATACCCGCCGTCGGCGACGCTGCTCCACCGAGCCGCCTGAACGGCTCCCGAGCATTTGAGCGCGAGATCGTAGTACCCGAGCTCCCACTCGTCACAATCGATACGTTCCTCGAGCATCAACCTCCGGAGATTCCCGTAGGTGCTCACATTGTTGAACCCATGATCGTGTACACCGGTGTGGGTGATATGTTTGGCCATCCGTTCTATCGTTTTGCTCCGACCGATCGAGAGAAACTCCGATTCATCGGTAGCATCGAACTGGAGCACCGCCGACCCGTAGACGAATCCTTCGGTCCATTCGGTCCATCCACGCGCGGTATAGCGTCCGTCCCAGGTAAACACCGGGGAGCCCTGGGAAAAATCGTATTCGTTTTCTATGGAATATATTTTTTTACCCGACACCTCCCAAAACCGTTTGATCTTCGATTCGAGACCACCGTATTCGGCGGCGATTTTCCGTATCATCTTCCTGCTCCTGTGTACGTGTGTTGTAAATCGCGCGGGGTTTATTTCCCATCTTTTTTGAATGCCCGGATAATATAAATGACGATCGTCATCACGATCCAGATGAAGGCGAACCCGAGGAGTGCGGATATCATCAAAAAGGGGATATTCAACCCCTGACCTTCCGCCGCAAGTTGCTCCCACGCGGTAGATCCGAAAATGAAAGCGGCGACGGCCGCCGCGATGATTCTGATTCGTTTCAGGAAGGTAATTCTGTTATCGTTCATAGAGACGGGTAACCGATCCGGGGATTCGGGGATCCGGGCTAACCGGAAACCTCCACATCGGCTCCTCCGCGCTCCGAGGAAAGATAGGAGGAGTAGATTACATCGACCGTGTCATAGCCGAGCTGTGCGTAGTCCAGCGGTTTTTCCCCCTCGAGAATCGCCCGGTAGAAAAACCTGAGCTCGTGCACATACCCGCTCATCCAGTTTTCGTCGGGGGCGGGTTTGCTCCATCCCTGTTTGGTACCGATTTTCTCGACCACATAGATGTCGTCGAACTGGCTTTCCTTGGGATTATAGGTTTCCACCGCATCGACCGGATTGATATTGCACCGGGTACGGTGATTGTTGGCAAACACTTCGAGCCAGTTATGAACACCACCGAGCACGATTTCGGATGAAAACACATCCGCTATCGTACCGTCGGAAAACACCACGTGCATCAATCCCCAGTCCTCGACATCATCGTACTCGGTTCTGAGGAAACCCGCGTCCTCGTACCCGGGAATCCGTGTAATTTCGTGAGTCCGGCTCGAAACGGATTTGGGTCGGATCGGTTTGCCGTTCCGCACCGTCCCCTCGATCCGTTTGAGATAGAGCACGGTCGTGAGCGGATGACACCCCTTACCCATGAGCGATCCACCACCGGAGTACTTCCACTTTCCGTACGCCGGCGAATGCGAGCCCGAATGCGATTCTTCCGCCAGCATCCAGAGCACCTGCGCCCCGCTCTTCCTGATGATCTCCGCCTCTTTCTGCACCGCCGGCGCATAGAGCCAGTTTTCGGCGTAGTAGACGTTTGCCTTGCTCTTTTTCTCGGCTTCGACGATACGCGAGGCACTTGCAAGCGCTCCTTCCCGCATCTCCTTCTTCGGGTATCCTTCCGCGGTGAAATTCTCGTTATCCTCGGGACCGAAGAATCCGGTAAACGGTTTCTCGAGCACCACCTGTACATTCCGCTTCAACGCTTCGAGGGTAATGTTCTCGTGTGAAACCGACGGCGTACAGACATGTATGACATCCACCTCGTCGAGCAACGCCTCGATCGAGTCGAATGCGGTAAGGTTCCGCTCTTCAGCGAACTTCTTTCGATTTTCCGGAGTCTTTGAATACACTCCGGCCGGCTGTATTCCCGACAATCCCGTCTGTAAAAGCGATTCGTAGTGAAAGCTCGCCGCAAATCCCGAACCGGCAAATCCCGCCTTGATCATGATATCATCTCCTTTTGCCGAACATGGACGTTATTCCTGTTTTTACTCCCGATTTCAATCCTCTCATCAGACGACCGAACCATTTCGTCCTGCTCACAATCGTCAGCAGCGTAATCACCGCGAGCACGGTGCAGATCGGCCGTGTAAAGAACGGGATGATATCACCGTCCGAGAGTATCAACGCCCGACGCAGGTTCTTATCGAGAATATCCCCGAGTATAATCCCGAGCACCAGCGGTGCAATCGGATACTCCATCTCCCTGAGATAGTA
>CAYLZA010000218.1:0-777 GCA_964387575.1 uncultured Spirochaetales bacterium
TAACGCGATTTACCGTCCCTCCCTCCTGATCGAGACACATCATCAACGGGAGTGGGTTGTTGGCGTTTACCTCTTGAAGATCCTCGATCAAGTCTCGCAAAGCATAATTTCCGTTCGGGAAATTCCTCGTGTAATAGATGATGCCGCCGACATGCCCGTTTTCGATGAGCCACTCTATTTCGTCGTTCGGCCTTTTTCCGAAGAATCCGACGATCAGCATCTGACCGATTTTTTCCCTCATCGAAAGCTCCGATACATCAAGTCCCGGAGTGCAGATCGGTGACGGGGGAAGCCCATCGTAACGATAGGTGTTGTACGGTGAGAGATTGCTCTTATCGATTTGGTTAATCGTCGTTCGATTTTCAGGAAGGCAATATAATAGTGATGAGCAAAGCTCGAGCGTCATCCCGTCTTCGAGTCTATTGTGAATGACCGAAGAAACGAGATGTCGTTCCTGATCATCGGCGGTTTCCTTTTCTATCAATGATGCGATAATAATCGACTTATAAAAGCTCTCGTTACAGTAGACCCTACGGATGCTCGCGTCGGAATTATCGCCTCCCACACCCGCCGGTCTGTTCTCGGGAAAACTCGCATGAAGCCGGCTTCGTGAAGCTTCGATCAAGGATTGGAGGACGGCAATCCCGGCGTTTTTTCGATTTAATACGTTTCGATCGATTGAATATGTCAGCGGGAGTATAATTCCCTCGAGAGTGGGAACCGGGAATCCCACCAACGTTTCCCGTAACAATGGATCGTTCTCGACGTCCACAAACG
>CAYLZA010000218.1:787-5429 GCA_964387575.1 uncultured Spirochaetales bacterium
GGAAAGCCGCTGAAACACATCGTCGAGCTCGAATCCCTCAGGGATCGTTACCACCGTGTCCGCAGACGAGCGTTTGTCGGGAACAGCCGCAGCAAGCGAAAGCGCCGATACGCCGACTATTATGAGCGCGGCAACTGCATAGAACGCAATACGATGCGCGAAAGCTCTTCTCATCATCCGGACAATCCACCTTTTCACAGAGACGGTCCGAAAATAAACTCTCCGGTTTTATCTATATATCCCGGTTTTTCGTCAACGATAACGCAGGCGATACCGTTACCAAACGAGTATGCGTAACTGTATGAGGGATTAATAACCATCTCGCCGTTGATGTTTATGTACCCCCGTTTACCCGTGTGAAATCCTCCGAAGCGCACAACCGCGAGCCCCTCGGAAAACTCATATGCGCAATCAAAAATCGCCGGCATGGCTATTTCGCCGTTTCGGTCTACATACCCGAAGTCCCCATCGTCGAGACCTCGGTTGGCATACATATCGAATTTAGTTCCCCGATAATCGCTGTAAAGCTTGTTTTTTGAGTAGTTGACCGCAAAAACCGCGAGTCCTTCCGAAAGCTCCCAGACTCTGTCGAGCGTCGGAGAGGTAATAATCGATCCGTCGGCGGCACGTATAAACCCGATTTTTTGGTTCTTCGTGACGCGATAGACGTCGGGGCTGAATTCAGAAACCGAATCATAGGGATATGTACGAATCGAATTACCACGGATCTCAACGGTCTCTCTGGTTTCATCCCGCTCGACCTGGATAAAGCGTTCGTCCATTCGCACTATTCTCGAATACTCCGCCGGGATATACACATTCAAATACTCGGATATAACGCCGTAGCTCCCGTTTTCACGAAACCGGTAGAGCGTTTCTTCGGTTTTCTCACGCAATACACCGATTTTACGTATATCGGTGTAATCGACCTCCAGGTTTTTCTCGCTATCCGCCCGTGTAATAACTCGCACACGAGTCTCGGCAGTCGTGTACGAAAACACCGGACCGTAGAAAGAAAAACGGTTACCCGTCACTTCGCGTTTCAGCGTACCGGCGGTATCGTATACATGGAGGGTATCGGTTGATTCGGCACCGCCTTTGGTCGCGTAGAATCCGCCGGCGAAGGACTCTATACGGTCGTACTCGGGTGGTACCAGGATTTGTCCGGCATACGTTGCAATGCCTTTGCCTTTATTTTCGGGTGCCCGGATTTCTACATAGCCGTCCGAGGAAAAATAACACGAAGGATATGAGTGCGGCAGAACCGTTTTCCCGGTTTTGTCGATTACACCCCACCCCTGTCGATTCTTGACCCACGCAAATCCCTGCTTGAATGGACGAGCATCCTCATACTGAGGGATTATTGCCATACGTCCGTTCATATCGATGAATCCGTATCGTCCGTCTTTGATTATTAGTGCCGATTCTCGGTGGAAGTCGGCAGCCCCGTCATAGACCGGAGAAATAACTTCGCGGCCGTTGGTGTCGAGATAACCGAACTTCCTGTCTATTCGGAATCGCGCAAGACCGTCGTTGAAATCGTCGTCGATATAATCATATCGTATGTCAACAAACACGTTGCCGACGGAATCCATGAGCCCCTGCTTTCCCCCGTCGAATACGCGTAAGCTCACAAAAGGTTTTTCTTCGGCGACAGCAATCGTTGAGACAATCACCGTTACCAACAGAGCAATTGTCCGCTTTATCATATTGAATTTCATGTATCTATCCGTATTATCTGACCGATGCGTGAGGTATCGATTGAGCTACTCTGAAACCGGCCCGACTCTTCGAAACTCCTCGATACGCGGATCGTATTTCGGTAAAAGTGCTTCTGTATCCGCCACCCCGGATGACGTGTGCGCGGGCGCCGTATTTGTTCTTTGGATTATTGAGCGGGAGCGATAGATAGTATCGATATCTGTCCCAACACCATTCCGCTTCGGTCGGCAACCGGTATCCGTTCGCCGAAAAGTCGCACGAAACATTTATGATATTCGATGCATCCGTTGAAACTCGTGACCGAATCCATTTATCCGGATCGGTCTCTCCGTACAACGAATAGCTCGGCGTCAATCCTTCCTGAATAGAACGCCGATTGCAGTACTCAACCGCCTTTTCCCATGTCACCCGTGTTGCAGGAAGCTCCATCTCTTCGTCGGGAAACGAAGTCCCGCCGTTGCCCATAATCTCGTTCCATTCGGCACGGGTAACTTCATACGTTCCGATATAGAAAGCCGACACGGTCACGCGGTGCTGCGGCTCGTCCGCCACTCGTCCGTGCTCATCACGGGGAGAGCCCATCAGGAAGCTCCCCCCGGGAACACGGACCATATTCTCCCCGACATATGCTGTGCTCGTCCCGATATCAGCTCCGCCGGTACGCGCCGCGGCCGTGCTCCAGGTACTCGTAGTCTTTGGATCCTCACGCGAAGTCGGTTGTGATGTAACTTCCGAGGACATACGACCATCTGTCGTCGCCGTTTCGGCCGATGCATCGTCCCCGGGAGCGCCGAATAGATACGCCTGTCCGAAGAACTGATTGTAGATAGCCGGTACCTGACTTCCGTTGCTTTTCGACTGGACGGCCGCACCGGTTCGTTTGAATACCTCCTCAACCGGAATATCCGGAACAGAAATATGGTCGAGCAACGCGGAGGTAAAGAGCCAGTTTCGCCCCGGTCCATCCTGCGCGACACTTCCTGCGCTGGTTGCATATACGACTATACTCCCCGCAGGCTGTGTGCTGACGACGGTCAACCCGCGACTCGCACTTCGGTTCCAGCCGAACGGATTATCGCGGCATGCATCGAGAATCACGATATTGAGATAATTTCCTGAGACTTTCAGCTCATCCATGAGAATTTACACCGAGAAACCACGGTGTTTCAGATAGCTTTCGGTCGGTATCCGTGCTTGCGATGGGATAAGATAGTTCTGCCCGGCCGATTGAACTCCGTGTCCGGCGTAGTAGAAAAGGCCGATGCTATCGGAGTCGTTTGATAACCGGTTTTTGAACTGCGCGACCGCTTCCTCCATCTGAATGAGATCGGCGTTGATAACCCTGTCGACGGAAAATCCCATCGCTTCAAGAACGTCCGCCATATCTTCCGCGTCATTTCGCGGATTCTCGAGCGATCCCAAATCGGCATAGTCGGAGTTACCGATTATCAGCGCAAACCGTTCTCCGGCTGCGTCCTGAGCCGAAATATTCGATCCGAGAAGCACAATTAGCGCTGCTGCGATTAAAACGAGACGTCTTTTTCTCATCCATTGCACTATAGCGAGCCCGGATCCTTTTTTCTACCGTAGGCATTCGCGATGTCACCATTTCAAGTCATGCAAACACGGCTGGTTATGTTCTTGCATAGTATGACGTTATGGCATCGCAAATGCGTTCGGAAGCAGCGGGAGGTATTTGTAAGAATGGGTGCGATTCAGCTACCGGTGGAAATATAGCTGCGCTCTACCGACCGAAAAACCAGGAGTGCAATCGCGAGGAATATCCATCCGCCGGTGGGTCCTATCCATCCGAGGAACAACGGAGCTTCGCTCGATTTGCCCAAAAAGCTCACGACCGGATAGTAGACGACGCCGGCGAGCGGTACGAGAAACGTAAATAAGAGCCTCATCGGTTTTGGATAGATCGACATCGGGAATTGGGCCATCTCAGGCCCCCCGTTCGTGAGGATATTAAATGCTTCGATATTCTGAAGCACCTTCATTCCCACCGAGCCCTGGAAAATATAGATCGCTGAAAAAAGCGCACCACCCCCGAGGACTCCCCACAAAAGGAGAGTCAATCCCACCGGTGTCACCCTTTCTCCGAGCAGTATCAACCCCGCCCCCATCACGGTCAGCGCCTGAAGCATCCTCCCGAAACGATGAAGCGCCAACTCGTATCCCATGAGCTGGACTACGGTATTTACCGGTCGAAGAAGATACCGGTCGTAGTCACCCCGTCTGGTGAGCATGGCAAGGTGCTCGAATCCGCGGACGAAAAACTCCGAAAGCGTATATGAGAGATGTGCAAGCCCGTAACAAATCAGCACCTCTTCGAAACTCCAGCCGTTCAGCGTCCCGAAATGCGTAAAGAGAATCCATATCGCGGCGAACTCCGACCAGAAGACGAGAAAATACCCGAAGACGTCGAATACCACCGAGGCCTTGTAGCGCAACTGCGAGCGGATCGATGTGGAAATGAGCGCATGGTAAATGGAAAACGAATGCAGCATCAGCTCATCCTCCCGCAATTTCGAGTCGCGCCGTTCCGAGGCGTCCGAGTGCAACGCCGAGAACGACGATGATCGCCAACCACACAGATTGATGGACAAGTCCGGAGAGCGCCTGAACGGAGCTGAACGTGCCGTTGTAGATCATCGCCGGGGTATCGTAGATTCCCCGAAACGGAAGCAGCTGCGCTATAGTTCCGATGAACGGCGGAAAAAACACGAGCGGAACCAACAGTCCCGAAAACAGCCCGATTATCGCGTAGGAAAGCGTTGCCGAGCCACGAGTGGAAATAGTCCAAAAACCGGTCATATGGATGAGCGTGTGAATCGCTCCGCTCAAGACCAATGCGAGCATCAGGCTTATGATGAGAAACGGGAGCAGCGAAATATCGGGTGGTTCCATACCGTAT
>CAYLZA010000219.1:0-1604 GCA_964387575.1 uncultured Spirochaetales bacterium
AAAGGCACCAAAAACAGGGGTATGGTAGTGGGAAACCGTGCCAACGGTTCATAATCCGAATTCCTGGGGGTAGCCGGGTTTATGAGAATATGAGAAACTATCGGCATATCCTATTCGGAGTGAATATTTCCTATGGCACGAAGCATCAATATCGACAAAACCGAGCTTGTGGTCACTTTTTTGGCCGGCAAACGTTACAAGGTTCTGAATCTCAGCTATGAGGATATTCAGAGAATCCAATTCGACCCGATCGAGATACGAAGACTTTTCAAAAAAGTCCCGGCGGAGAAAATCAGCATCTATTCATCGAAGACGCAGGAACCTATCGTTATTACAAAAACGAAGGACGACGCGAAGGTCTGGGACGAATACAAGAAAAAGCTTCCGGATTTTGCCGAACGTCATCATGTGACGTTCGCCGACAATACGGCGTAAGCCTGGTCTGCAGGTGTATGCAGGCACTATGACGATTTGTTCACGCGGGACGGACTCTTATCCGGTATGACCGACCGCGAGGAACGGTACGGGCGTATAAACGGATGTTTGAAGCTGCGAATCTCCTGGAGTTCGTTCAGGAGCAGGGATATTTTGTTATACTCCTCGCTACCGTAATCGAGGGACCAATTGTCGCCGCTGCAGCAGCTTTTACCGCGTCTCTCGGGGTATTCGACCCGATAAAAGTGTTACTTCTCACAGTTGCGGGTATTACGGTCACCGACGTGACCTATTTTACGATCGGCCATTTCGGCAAGCTCGCCATAATCGATCGAGTAAAACGACGCAAAAAGTGGAGAAATGAAAAAATTGCGCATATCATCGAGCATCTGAAAAAGCATACCGGAAAAATGCTTTTCATCATCAAGCTCATACCGATGCTCCCGACCGTGGGGATAATCACCGCCGGCGCTATCGGTATTACGTATCGAAAATTTCTGCCGATCGCGTTCGCGATGACCGCCACGCTTTCGTGCGCCTACGTTGCGTTCGGATATTTCTTTGGTGTAGCATTCAAGCGAGTACTCAAATACTACAATTGGATACCGGCGTTGTCGCTGCTCATCGTTGTCGCGGGTGTTGTGACGTTCTTTCTTGTTCGATACTTCAGGGATATCAGGACGAAATACGATGTATGATAAAGCATCCGGGCGCACAAATATGAGCGATCCCGAGAGTGTTGTGTGTATCGTTTCGACGATGCGCGCAGGCTCCACGTTACTCAAAGCGCTTCTCGGCGCCGCCGAGGATGTTTCCCACTTGAAAGAGGTAAACTTTCACAAAATCAACAGCCTCGAGCAGGTTCGCGCACTCTCGGATAACCCGATCGTCGTTTTGAAAAAACCGGCCTGGTTTCACGATCTATCGAAGTATCCTATGATTCCCGAAATCAACGGGGTGAAGAAGATTGTGCTGTACCGAAACGCATATGAAACGGCCCTTTCGCTCAAACGGATGCTGTTCGGTTCCTTCAAGTGGATAGCCGGAAAAGGCATCGATAGTTTGCTGGTAAACGGATACTGGTATAAGGCCCACACTAATATACTGAATAAAATACAACCCGAAGAAAACAGCGTTTTTGTCCGATACTCAGATCTCATCGAGAAGCC
>CAYLZA010000219.1:1614-5419 GCA_964387575.1 uncultured Spirochaetales bacterium
AAGCCGAAACAGGTAACGAGTTATTTGTTTGGTTTTATCGGATCGAAAATGAACATCGGGGTGGATCGATACGGCGAGCCAGAAAACGGAAGCTGGGATCGCTGGGGTAACGACGATGCCGGCCCGAAGATCGGTACGAAAAAAGTGCAACGATACAAGAGAGGCAAAGACGATCCGGTGTTGCGGCAGGTGGTTGAGGAATCCGAGAAAGCTCGCGAGATACGCGAACGTTACGAGCCGCGATTTTTGCGTGTGTCCTGATGATAGCGGACAAGCACGGTGTGCGCGTCGTCGTACACCTGATTTGTATGGTATTACTTCTCACGGGCTGCGCGGGAATCGAGCTCGCCGGGCGAACCGATTCACGAACGGACTTCGTATCGACGAGCTCCGGCCCGACCGGGTATGCCTCCCCGCACTTCCTCTCGAAACCATACGAGTACTCATCACGAGTGCTTTCGCCGACTACATACATAGACGATACGACGAGATCGCGCGTTTCTCTCGACGGAGAGTGGAAGCTCGGAATCGATCCGAACGACGTCGGGATTGACGAGAAATGGTATCTTCCCGAATCGAATTCGGTGTTCGACCAAACGATCAACGTTCCCGGTTTCTTTCGCGAACCTTCGACAATTGCCTGGTATAGGCGCACGTTCGTGCTGTCCGAGGAAACTACGAATCGACCTCTTCGTATACACTTCATGGGAGCATTTCGTGATACTAGGGTGTGGATAAACGGCGAATACGTCGGCGGTTTCGATCTCCCGTATGTGCCGTTCGAGTTCCTGATCTCTGATTTTGTCAAACCGGATCGAGAAAATGTCATCGTCGTTCGAACGGATAATCGGTTGACTGAAACGTCGCTCCCGGCAACAACGGCCCATCATGACGAAGGGCACGGATGGTGGCCGTATGGCGGTATAACCAGACCGGTGTATCTCGAGGTAAGCTCCGACTTTCTCGTTCAGCGTGCCCTCATCACGCCGACATCACGATCGCACATTGTTATCGACCTTGGTGGTATATTCCTTGAGCCTGCTTCAGCCAATCTGATCGGAATGGTGACTGATCCGTTGTCTCGAGTCGTGGGATCGTTCGAAAGGAAATTGAAAAGCGGTACTCCCGGACAAAACGCGAGTATAGTAGCCGAGATACCGATCGAGGATCCGATGCTTTGGAGCCCGGATAGACCGGATGCTTTCTACACACTGAAGCTCACGATTGTCACCGACAACAAAGAAGCCGGCGCAGAGACAAATAGATACGAGTTCGGGATTCGAGCATTCAAAGCCGAAGCGGACGGTCTGTTTTTCAACGACGAACCGATAATCCTTGCAGGAATAAACAGACATGAGGACACACCCGGGCTCGGCCCCGTGTACGATTCCGATATCATATCGCGTGACATTGATGCAATTGAAGAAATAGGAGCGAAATTCGTGCGTCCGGGTCATTATCCGAACGATCCACGTCTAATCGTCGATTTTCAGAAAAGCGGGTTGCTCATAGCCGAGGAAATACCCGTCTATCAGTTGTCGCTCGAGCAACAACGAAGCGAAGAGCTTATTGCGCGCAGCCGGGAGATGCTCGAGCGAATGATTGTAAGAGACTATAACAGGCCGGCAATTATCATGTGGAGTCTCGCAAACGAGCTATTGTTCTGGGGCAAATCGTCCGAGCGTTTTATGACACTGCTTCATGATACGGCGCGGGCGATTGATCCGGTACGGCCTACGATCGCCGTAAAGCTCTGTCTGCCGTACATTCTCGAAGTGTTACTCGTCGACTCCTCTTCGTATATCTCGGATGTGACCGGTCTCAATCTCTATCACGGATGGTATTTCGGACGCACCGGGAATCTTCCGAGCTATCTCGATCGGTTGCATGAGGAAGCTCCCGAACAACCGTTTATCGTAACCGAGTTCGGCGCCGGAGCGCTTTTCGGGCGCTCGCTCGAGATAGGCTCTACTGCGCGGGAGGAACCGGTGCGCCGGCATAGTTACAGCGAAGCGTATCAACGCTGGTTTATTTCGGAACATATGCGTCACTATTTGGAGGCGGAGCATATTTATGGATATATGCCGTGGATACTCGCCGATTTTCCGTATCAATGGACCCCGAATACGGGAAAACCTCATCCCGTAGCGAACCTGAATTTGAAAGGCCTGATGTCGAGGGACCGGGAAAAGAAGCAGGCCTTCTATGTACTCGAGAAGCTCTATGATTATATTTACGAATGATCGATATAAGGAGGATCTATGAATTATAAACAACTTGGGAAGACCGATCTCATTGTTTCACGAATCTGTTTCGGTTGCTGGCAGCTTTCGCCGAAATTCTGGGGAGAAGTACCTCTCGAACCGTGGCACAAAGCGATCAACGCCGCGCTCGATGAAGGTGTGAATTTCATCGACACTGCGGATGCATATGGAGATGGTTATGCGGAAACATCACTCGGGGAGTATCTCTCGAAGGAGGGGCTGAGAAACGAGTTCATCATAGCGACGAAGTTCTACTGGAATTTCGAAAAGGATGAGCGCCACCCCGATACTCGATACGAGTATATTCTCAGAGAGTGCGAAGCATCGCTCAAGAGACTTAAAACCGACAGGATCGATCTCTATCAGATTCACAACTTTGATCCACTTACGAAACCGGAGGAGGTTGCAGCTGCATTGGGGCAACTCAGGAAACAGGGAAAGGTCCGCTGGTTCGGCGTGAGTAATAACAACGTCGAGCAAATGAGGATGTACGCGAGGCATTTTGAGTTGAGCTCGCTGCAGCCTCCGTACAGCCTGCTCAGGCGTGAGGTAGAACAAAATGAATTGCCCTATTGTCTTTCGGAGAGGATCGGCGTTATTCCGTTTTCTCCGTTGTACCGTGGTTTATTGACCGGTAAATACTCGCGGGATCACACATTCGAGGACAGTAGAGGACGTGCGAAGTACTTCACCGGAGACGGTTTTCAGCGCATTATGGACGGCATCGACGAGCTTCGGCCGATTGCGAAGAAGTATGGGCTCGATCCCGCGCAATTGGCAATTCGCTGGATATTGACGCATCCGGCGGTAACGTCGGCAATCGTGGGAATAAAAACCCCCGAGCATATCAAGGGCATCGTCAAAGCTGTCGAAGACATTTTTCCGGTGGACGAGTGGCATCGAATCGCCGGAATCATCGGGCAGGCAAAAGCCAAAGCCGACGAGGTTAACGACTGAGCACGACGATCGGAATGAGACGTACCGTTACGCGTTGATGATTATAAACGCCCTTCATCGTCGTGCTTGTGTAGCCCAAATCATACGGGTCCGTTTCATATTCACCGAATCCGGGATAATCCGGCGCCATTGCAACGTAACCGTGTTCGGCCAGCTCCAATGCATAGTGAATATCATCGTTTCCACCATATCCCGCGGGCTCGTCCTTACCGATTCGAGTTGTTTGATGAAGACAGACAACGCCCGGAACCGGGGATTGGAGTTTCGACGGCAGTAGAATCACCGCCGGCACCCAGTCATCAGCTTCGGAAAGAAAACGGATACGACGTCTTTCGATTCCGCGGATTGTATCGGTACTGATCGTTTCGATTTCCGGCGCAATGCAGGATCTCCGTGTTCCGCTGAACGTAGCGGTTCGGGACGAAGGCGTTACCGGGCTCGACCCGTTCGTCCGTCGGCCCATTACCGCTATCATTTTTGCTCGTACAAGCGATCGATAAGTATCATGGATAGTCATTTTGCCGTATCCTCAGCCCAGCAATTCAAAATCTGCAAGCAGATTTTGAATTGCTGGGCGCCGGTAA
>CAYLZA010000220.1:0-5406 GCA_964387575.1 uncultured Spirochaetales bacterium
CGAGATCGGGCATTTCGCACACAATGCCGGCGGTCGCATCTGGGTAGCCGTCCGGCAGTTACGGGAAGAGACCAAATCGGCGCGTCACATTTGGAACTCTTGTTCGTGGTTGCCGGCCCCTTTACACGCATATGGATGTAGCATATGCTATTTTCGTTCTTGTTTTTTGTAGTATATGTTAAAACCAGGGAAAGCTGCAAAGAGGGAGGGATTTATCCGCTATACCGAAACGCTTATCGAGATCAACAAAAAGCTTAAATCGCTCAGCGAAGCGGAGCAAAGAACCGCCGCTTTTGTGCTCGAATACCCGGAACAGGTGGCTCTTCTTCCGCTTCGTCACCTGGCTGCACAGTGTGGTGTCAGCGAACCAACAATTCTAAGATTCTGCAGGGGGCTCGGCTTCGGCGGATATCAGGATTTTAAAATGTCGCTTGTCCGGGAGCTTCTTCGAAACAGCGGTGAAACACGGCTTTTCGGGGGCTCCCGGGATTTTCGCCTCTCTTCGGTTCACCACTCCGGCGACGAGGAGAGTAGTACAAGCACTCGCGATATCGAAAAGCGTCCTGAATGGAAGACCGCACTTGCCGATACAATTACCGTTGAGTCTCAGAAAACGCTTGTATCCGTAGACGATGAGGTGCTCGAACGTGCGGCCGAAGCTCTGGCGAGCGCCGATATGACGGTGACGGCGGGTCTCGGAGGTGCCGCAGGTGTTGCCTATATTCTCGCCGATTCGCTGACGGGGCTCGGAAAGAAATGCTTCAGCTCTCACGATCGGTCATACCTTCAGGTGTTGCCCGGATCGCTTGGTATGGGGGATCTTGTGATTGGTATTTCGCATTCCGGCGAAACCGAAGAGATTGTAAATCTTGTTTCACGCGCTTCGGACAAAGGGATAAAAACCATCTCAATTACGAATTATGAAGGAGCGCCGCTCGATCGTTGCGCTTCTATTACGCTTTTCACGTCGTACCGGGAGGATCTTCTCGGGAGTTACTCCCCGCTTACCCGTATTTCAGAGCTTGTGGTAATTGCAGCTTTGATCGAACGGGTAAGGAGGCTGATGGGATGAAGAACGGCTACGTTATCGGCATCGATCAGGGGACCACCAATACAAAAGCGGTACTTATTGATCAGGATGCTCGTATCGTTTCCGTTTCAGACTCTTTTACGGTTCGTCCGATTCGACCGGGCACCGACTGTGTGGAATTCGATCCTGATGAAATTCTATCCGGTGTCTATTCGGCGATTCGGTCGGTGATTTCCCGGGCCGGCGTATCATCGAATCAGATTATTTCCGTCGGGCTCGCCAATCAGGGCGAGACGGTCATTGCTTTTGATTGCGGTACCGGGCGTCCATTGTACAATGCAATATCGTGGCAGGATTGCCGCGGAATCGAAACTGCGCACGAGCTTTTACCCTACGCGGATTTTCTTGTCGAGCGGACCGGTCTTATAAATGACCCGTATTTTTCCGCCTACAAAATGCGGTGGATTCTCGAAAACGTGGAGGAGGCACGCAATGCGCTTGATCGCGGCACGCTCGTACTTGCAACGAGTGATGTCTGGTTGCTAAATCGCCTCCTGAGGGAGCATCCGATCGTTACCGATGTATCGACCGCCTCGCGCACATTACTTTTCAATATATCGACGCTCTCCTGGGATGAAGAATTGTGCAGATTATTCCGAATACCAATGAATTGTCTTCCGGATGTCGTTGCTAACGACCAGGCGGTGGGGTTTTTCGAGGACGAGGTGTGCGGAACCGCTGTGGAGCTGGCGGGGCTGTGCGTTGATCAACAGGCGGCTCTATTCGGTGAGGAGTGTGTGGTGAGTGGAACGGCGAAAATCACATACGGTACCGGATGTTTTGTCCTCGTTAATGCGGGTAGCGATTCCCGGATCCGTGCTCCCGGATTACTTACTTCCGTCGGGTGGTCAGTCGGTCGCACGGGAGTGAACGGAAACTCGCAGTCCGATGGCGGGGCCGTGTATGTCCTCGACGGCGGAATCTTTAATGCGGGGTCCATATTCAGATGGATGATCGATGATCTCGGTCTGGCGGAGGGCGAAGCAGAGATTGATGATGCAATAGCTTCGAGAGCGAATGAGCTGAACGTTAACGGATTATATTTTTTGCCTGGACTCAACGGTCTTGCAGCTCCTCATTGGAACCGGGAAGCATCGGGCTCCTGGATCGGGTTGCGCTACCATCACCGGAAGAACGATCTGATTGCAGCCGCAGCCGAGTCGATAACGTTCAGAGTTCGTGAAGTGTTCGAGACAATTGAGTCGGCCGGCGTAACGATAACGAAAATTCGCGCCGACGGCGGATTATCACGAAGCAGACCGTTGATGCAGCTTCAGGCCGACGTACTCGGCGGGGTGATCGAAATATTCGACGGCGGTGAGGCAACGGCTCGGGGCGTCGGTCTCTTTTCCGGATTGGCACGAAAGCGATCAGTCATCAGCGACGGCGTGGAAAATTACGCTATGGGTCGGCGCACGAGTAAATCTTCGATTATGAGTCCCGATCAGGCAAAGCGAAAAAAAATCGATGCCCGATATATGGAATGGAAGAAATTAGTACAGCGATGAACGGAGGTATCGTCAGGTGGGTCGAAGAACATATGATGTATTGATCATTGGAGCGGGCGCTTTAGGTATCGCTGTGGCGCGTGAGCTTTCGAAGTACAATATCGATGTACTGGTCGTGGACCGAAACAACGATGTGGGGGGAGACGCTTCGAAGTCGAACAGCGCAATTGTTCATACCGGTTTCGACGCACCACCCGGTTCATTGGAATCGGAGATGGTCGTTCACTCGAACCCTATGTTCGACGAGGTTTGCAGTGATCTCGATATTCCATTCAGCAGATGCGGTGCACTGCTTGCAGCGATCACCACAGAGGAAGAAAACGAGCTTCCCGCAATCATGGAAAAGGCGAATCGGAATCATGTGTTTGATGTGGAATATCTCAACGCGAGAGAAGTGCTGGATCTTGAACCTGAGATAAATCCCGAGGTAAAAGCGGGGCTATGGATTCCCCGGGAAAGCATTATCGATCCATTCATCCTTGTCGTTGCACAAGCTGAAAACGCGGTTCACAACGGTGTAGAATTCCTGCGACTTTGCGAGGTATGTAATCTTACCGCCCGGAACGGCTCATTCCATGCCGAGTGTATTTATTCAGACAAGACGCTGACCATCGAATCCCGATTCGTGGTAAACGCCGCCGGTTTGGGAACTGAAAAAATAAGTCGAATGTTGGGTATCGATGATTTCGCCGTTCATCCGAGACGTGGACAATTTTTCGTTATCGACAGAGCGGCTCCGTTTCAAATCAATCACATCATTCTTCCGGTCCCTACGAAGATATCAAAGGGAAAGCTATTTACACCCACGGTTCACGGAAATTGGCTGGCAGGACCGACGGCAGAAGACATCACTATCGATGAAGGTGCAACCACGACGAGAGAGGGGCTCGAAGAGATCGTTCGAGGCGTACGGAAGCTCGTTCCCGGATTCGATTCTTCATACGCGATAACGCAGTACGCCGGACTTCGGCCCGTTCGAACACCGGGAGGCTACTATGTAAGGGGTTTCGAGTCGAATCCGGGGTATCTCGAGCTTTCGGGAATTCGCTCTACCGGAATCAGCTCCTCTTTGGCAGTTGCGCGCCGAGCGGTCCGGCTGCTTGGGGAAATGGGGATGGAGACGGCAAGAAAGCGCTGCTTTACGCGGACGAGAAAAGGGATTGCACTCTACAAGGATATGTCTGAAAACGAACGCTCGAGTATGGCGGAAAAGAATCCCGCATATTCGCGGATAGTGTGCCGCTGTGAGACGGTTTCCGAAGCGGAAGTGATCGAATCGATTCGGAGAAGTCCGGGAGCACGCGATATCGACGGAATAAAGCGGCGAACGCGTGCCGGTCTTGGACGATGTCAGGCGGGGTTTTGCGGCTCGAGAGTACCGATGATACTTGCGGAGGAGCTCGGCATCCCCATAGATAAAGTCACCAAAAAGGGACCGGGATCTGCGTTGGTAGCCGGACCGAAAAATCCCTCTGCGAAAGTCGTCGGCAACGGTGGAGCCGACAGATGATTATCAAATGCCAGGTGGCGGTGATCGGAGGGGGGCCGGGCGGTCTCGCTGCGGCCGTGGCCGCGTATGAAGCGGGCGCTGAAGACGTACTTATAGTAGAAAGAGACCGGTATCTCGGCGGGATCCTCCAACAGTGTATTCACAACGGATTCGGTCTCTCTGTTTTCGAGGAGGATCTTACGGGTCCTGAATACGCGGAGCGCTATATCGATCAAGTACATGCGCGCGGAATTCGTTGTATGTGCGGTGCTATGGTTACCGGTTTTACAAATCGCCGACGGCTGGAATTGACCGTCGCTTCGGAGGATGAGGGCGTCATTTGTGTCAGGCCCAAAGCCGTGGTGCTGGCAATGGGGTGTCGTGAGCGAACGAGAGGGGCAATAGGTCTTCCCGGATCGAGACCGGCCGGAATCATGACCGCCGGGACGGCTCAGCGGCTCATAAACGTGTTCGGGTTTCTTCCGGGGCGAAAAATCGTTATTCTCGGATCCGGCGATATCGGTATGATTATGGCGCGTAGATTGCATCTCGAGGGGTGTACGGTACAAGCGGTCGTGGAGCTGCAGGAGTGTGTCGGCGGGCTTTCACGTAATCTGGTTCAATGTCTTTATGATTTTCAAATCCCGCTTTATCTGCGCCATACGGTTACTGCAATCAACGGAAAGCACCGCCTTACGGCGGTCGAAATCAGCCCGGTCGACGAAACCGGCGGACCGGATAGGTCGACAGCATTAAAATTCGAGTGCGATACGCTTCTTACCTCGGTTGGTTTGATACCGGAAAACGAGCTTTCCAAAAACATAGGCATCGAGCTCGATGCATATACGGGTGGGCCATGCGTCGACGATGATTTTTCTACCTCGGTTCCCGGGGTTTTCGCGGCGGGAAACGTGCTTCAGGTGTATGATCTGGTTGATGATGTTACGAAATGCGGCGTGACGACTGGAACCTCAGCGGCGAATTACGTTCTCGGGCGCACAACGCGTGCGAATCGCTCTGTTTCGGTCTCTCCGGGACACGGCGTTCGAAGTGTCGTTCCGCAACGAATAGGCTTTCCACCTGATTTAGATAGTGCTGAAGTCGGGAAGCTCGGGACAAACAATCGAGGTATCGAGTTTCATCTCAGGCCGAATCGGCCGATGCGGAAGTGCGTGCTTTCGCTTGTTGATACGGCAAGCTCTAAAGCTGTCACTCAGAAGAAGTATTCGGTTCTGCGGCCGTCGGAGATGTTTAAAGTCGATATTCCATATGAATTGCTCGAGCAAGCTGGAGAGCCGGAGTTTCGGCTATCCGGCGGG
>CAYLZA010000221.1:0-5405 GCA_964387575.1 uncultured Spirochaetales bacterium
GGCGCTACCCACAAACCGCCTGACCACACTGGTGTGGTCAGGCGGTTGTTGATTGATAGGAGGAGTTGATGCCCATCTATGAATACCGATGTAACAGCTGCGGACGTGTGAGTGAGTTCCTTACGGGTGTATCACGGGAAAACCCGGAAATACGATGCGACGATTGTGGCGGAGATGATTTGACAAAGCTCATATCCGTGTCAAATTCAATTATACGAGCACGAGAATCAGTCTCCGGATACGCGCCATGCGGTGCGCACCCGGGTGAGCAGTGTGAGCATTGTACAAATAGAGAGTAATAATACGAATGAAGCACGGATTGCTGGGGATAGCACAACGATTTACCGCAGATGGCGACGCGGCATTGCGCAGATCGCTTGATTCACTTCCGATTCCGCTTGCTCTCGTTAATGCACGTTATGAAATAGAAGCCGCAAATACGGCATTTGCGAATGCTTTCGTGTGTAATGAAAAGCAAACCCATATCAGCTTTTCGAGTTGCTTTAATGATCCGGAAGCAGCGAAAGCGATATCCGAGCTTATCGAAAAGGCACAAGAAACCTCGGTAGTCAAAAATATACAGTTTCAAAGACACGGATTTAAAGATAGAGTCTACAATGTACATGTTTCTCCATTATCAATAGAAGAAGAACTGTTCCACGTTGTTACACTTCAGGACGCTACCGAGTTTCATCAACTGAAAGATCGGTTGGCGCTCATTGAGTATCGCGACCGTAGAACAGGGCTTCCGAACCGAAAATCACTCGATCTCGTGCTTGAAAAAGAAATCGCGCGCGTAAACCGAGCTCCTTCAAAAGAGCTGCTGGCGGTTTTGTTCATAAGCTTGGAGAATTTCGCTCGGATTAACCAGACGTACGGTCACGTAATCGGTGACATTTTACTGGAAAACAGCGGTATCCGAATAAAAGAGTCGATAATCAGCGAATTGTTGCGGGACAGCGACTACGTTTTTGCAGAGGAAGCGGGAAAAAGTAGACCGGACGGTACAATACCGCACAGTCCGACGTCCGTAGACAGCGAGCACTTGTTGTTTCGCTTCGACGGCAAGGAGTTTACGGCGCTGCTGACCGGTATCACCCGTGAAACGGACGCGGCGGTAGTCGCAACACGAATTTCGCAAAGTGTTTCGATGCCGTATAGAGATAAGTACGGTTCGGAGATATACGTCAATTGCAACATCGGAATAGCAGTGTATCCGAACGACGGAGACGATAAAGAAACGATTATTCAACATGCCGCTTCCGCAATGCACGAAGCGAAACGACTCGGCGAAGAATTTCTTCTGTTCAATAAGCGAATACACACACGGGCGCTCGATGCAATGCGTCTCGGCGGCCGAATCTATAGCGCATTTGTCGAGTCGCAGTTTCAGTTATTCGTCCAACCGATAGTTGATTATTCTGGTGTTATTCTGGGCGGCGAAGCGCTTATCCGGTGGAATCATCCCGAACGGGGTCTCGTCCCTCCAAATGAATTCATTCCACTCGCAGAAGAGAAAGGAATGATTGTGAATATCGGGAAATGGTCGCTGTTCAAGGCTTGCTCGTTTCTCAGGGGATGGCCAGAAGATATATATATTTCGATTAATATCAGTCCAAAAGAGCTCGATCGCGGACAACTGGTGGAAAACGTACGGCTTGCTCTCGATACCCATAAGGATATAAATCCGCGCAGATTAAAAATCGAAATTACCGAACGGGATACGATGAGTAGTCCGGAAGACACGATTCGGAAGATGCATATGCTTACCGGGAAAGGTGTGGAGATTTATATCGATGATTTCGGAACGGGTCAGTCCTCGCTGCACTATCTGAAGGAGCTCCCTGCATCGGTGTTGAAGATAGATAGATCGTTCATAACAACTATAGAAGAAGACGAAGAAGATCGACACTTTCTCGAAAGTATTATTGATCTTGCGGTGAGTAGAGGCAAAAAGGTCATCATAGAAGGCGTCGAAAGCGGTAAGCAAGTTGCGCTTATTCGTCAGATGCAACCGGCCCTCCTCCAGGGGTATTATTTTTCAAAGCCTTTGCCGGCGGAAGAGTTCTCAAAACTGGTTCACCGAAGAGCGCGTCTTCCTCTTACATGATAACCAATCGCAACGTTTTAACTGCATCTTCTTTCTCCTCGATGTTTTTTCTGGGAATAGGGATAACGATTGTCGGGGCTGCCGCGAGGAATATCGGGCTTTCGCCCGCACGTGTGGGATACCTTATTACGGCGCAAAACGTAGGTTTCACATTTTCGGTTATCATTGCGGGGGCGCTGTCCGATCGTTTTCCCAAGACCCGGCTACTCGCGATCGGCAGCGTCATTCTCTCGCTTTCGTTTCTGTCGTTTTATGCCGTTGATTCGTTTTGGGTTAATCTGTTCGTGATGGCAATGATCGGGATAGGGATCGGTACCTATGAGGGTGCCTCCGACGCGATGCTGCTCGATATCCATTCGCGACGGGAGAGCCTGTTTATCACTATAAATCATTCGTTCGTTTCAGCTGGTTCACTCGTTATTACGGCGTATCTGCTCTATCTCCAGATGAGCTGGAGACGATCGGTCGTACAGGTAGCGATAATCGTAGGAGCTTTGGCCGTACTCTACTCACTTTCGAGAATCGAAAATGAAAGCCATGCCGGCAGCCGTCTCCGCGAGGTTTTAGATACGCTAAAAAAAGAAAAGGTCATAGCAGCGCTTTTTGTATCCGAGATGTGTATAATCGGTATTGGTGGCGGAACGATCGGATTGTTAACGAGCTTTCTCATGGAGTTGCGGGAATACACACAGGTGACTTCGAAGATAGGCCTAATCGTTTTTCTGAGCGGATTGGCAACGGGTCGCATTCTGTCGGGCTTCTTCACAAAAAAAGATCGAATCGTTGCGCGAGCCGTGATTTTTCTGGCGCTCTCCTGCGTAAGTCTATCGGTTCTCTATTTTGTGCCTCTTCCCGACGGAGCCACGTACGCTGTTATCGCAGCATCCGGTCTTTCGATCGCGCCTCTATTACCGATGATGATCGCTCTTGCGGGATTGATCTATCGCAAAACTGCGGGGACTGCGATGGGAGTTATCAAGGTAGCTCTGCCGCTCGGTGGAATCGTCGTACCGTTTCTGCTTTCCGTCATTGCAGATACCGTATCGTTTAAAACGTCGCTGGTTATATTTCCTGTCATGAGTGCGATCGGACTCGTCGTTTTCGGCATCTCGGCGCGCCGCATTTCGAGCTCGCTGGCGCGAGCAGACGAAGTTTAATACAATTGCCTGATGAAATCCAAAACGATCTCGATGCGGACAAAACTGGGGTTCGGTATTTGCGACCTCGGAGGGAATCTCTTCTTCACGATGATGGGATTCTACCTTTTGTTTTTTTTAACAGATATTGTCGGTCTCGCAGCCGGGCTTGCCGGTACGGCGTTGATGATCGGTAAGGTGTGGGACGCCGCTACCGATCCGGCGGTTGGATATTTATCGGACAGAACCAGGAGTCGAATGGGACGGCGTCGTCCCTACATCTTCTACGGATCGTTTTTGCTTTTCGTCTCGATGATTATCATGTTTGTCGATCCTGGAATCGATAAAAACGTACCGCTTTTTCTCTGGGCGGCGGGAGCTTATTGTCTTCTAAACACCATGTTTACTCTGGTGAATATCCCTTATGCCGCACTTCTTCCGGAGCTTACCACCGATTTTGATCTGCGCACGGTACTGACCGGTTACCGGATGAGTTTTGCCGTGGTTGGTACATTCGTCGGCGCCGGTGCCGTGCTTCCGATCGCGAATGCCTTCAACGATGAGCGATTGGGATGGGGCGTAACCGGTGGAGTTATGGGCGCCGTCATGCTCGTGACGGCACTGGTGACGTTTTTCGCCATACGCGAACCGATGCATGTCGAACCGCCGGTCAGGCAGAACATCTTTAAAAGCTATTTAAGTGCAATAAAGATGAAAGAGTTCCTGCTTGCCGCGTTTCCCTGGATTTTTCACATGATCGGAGTAACCATTATTCAAGGGGCGTTGCTCTATTATTTCCGCTATATATATAACAAAGAAAGCATGTTTCAAATCGCACTTATCATCCTGCTTACGGCGAGTATTGTGTGCATTCCTGTATGGGTGAAAATCTCAAAGAGAATAGGGAAAAAGCTCAGCTATAATATCGGCATGGCGGTTTTCGCTGCTATCGTCATTCTCTTTTTTCTCTTCGGTCACAAGGCAGGACTCCCGTTTGCGTTTGTAACGATGGCGGTTGCGGGAACAGGATTTGCGACTCATTATGTTATGCCTCACGCGATTCTACCGGATGTGGTAGAGCTCGATTACGCGGAGAATGCGGTGCGTCGGGAAGGCGTCTTTTACGGTCTGTGGACATTCTCGAGTAAATTGGGGCAGGCCCTCGCGCTCGCGATAAACGGGTGGATCCTCGGTCTCTTCGGGTATCAGGCCAACGTGGTACAATCCGAGTCCGCGCGGATCGGTATTCGATTGCTCTGTGGTCCAGTTCCGGCATTCTTTTTCATATCCGGCGTAATCGTGCTCTCGTTCTATCCAATCAACCGGCGCTTTTATGGACAAATAGTTGAAAAAATACGGCGGCGCGACGGAGAGACAATCGACGAAAACGAACAGACGCGCGGCAGTTGCTGAATTGATCGATGAGCTGCATTCGAAATTGGTATCGTTGTCGGAGGAGTCTTCCTGATCCAATGTGCCTTTCTACGCGTCGGAAGAGTCGGGTCTTTCGAAGGGCTGAAACGCTGATGCTAATTCGCCGGCCTCGTCCCGGGTGAGCGCGCCGTCACATATGGCTACCCGGTACGATAGTGATAGTGTTTCTCCCTCCCGAAGCGGAAAAATCTCGTCGAACATGAATGCTGCGCTTACGTATGGTTCGGGATCGATCCGGACGAACCATTGTGTCGGGTGCCGCGGATTAGCGGGGGCGTCGATGAACAAAAGAGTCGATTCCGCCTCGATTTCATCGTGTTGACCGATATACGCGAGAAATTTCGACTTTTTCCCCATGGGCGCATCACCGAACGATTCACCGCTCGGCTGACGATCACCAAAAACTGTTCCCGCCCTGAACTCGCGCGGGGCGCGCCAGAAAAGCCCTCCGTATCCGGCGTCGGGTCTGCCGTTGGTTGTCGGCGAACCGAATTCGAGCGTTTTGCCCGATACATTGCGGAGGTCAAATCCAAGATCAAGTATCCACATACCTCGATTCCCATCTACCAGGCAGACACCAATCGATCTTTTTTCCTCGACTAATACCGATTTTTCCGGGAACTCGGCGGCGGTTTCTCCCGGTATTAATTGCCATTGTAGATGCTCGGTGATCGATTGAGATTCCGAACCGAACGGCTCCCACGATATGTGATTCTGTCGGCCGT
>CAYLZA010000222.1:0-5402 GCA_964387575.1 uncultured Spirochaetales bacterium
GCCGAGGTTACAAAGATTGACGATTATACGGTGAAATTTTCGTTCGCCGCATCTAATCCGAAGTTTTTGACCGATATGGCTCGGTTCAGACCGCCACCGTTTGCTCCGGCGCATTATCTGAAACAGTTTCACCCTAATTATACGGAAAAATCCAAAGTAGACGACATGGTCAAGTCAGGGGGATTTGATACATGGTCGGATTTCTTCGTATCACGTGGGTGGGACTATCATTCGGCAGCTCATCCTGATTGTCCCGTAGTGAGTGCCTGGAAAGTCGTGAATGATCCGGCCGAGCAAATCCTCGTGCTCGAACGTAATCCCTATTACTGGCAAATCGATACCGAAGGTAATCAATTGCCGTACATAGACCGACACGAACAACCGTTTGTCTCATCTGCTGAAACGTGGTTGCTTCAGGTGCTTGGTGGAAACGCAACGGTAGCGCGGGACAACTACATCGGCGGAGCTTCGCAACTGGAAGTGCTTCATCAGAACAAAGACAACGGTAATTATCGAATCGTCGGTCGATACTGGCCTCTCAATGCAATTGGAATCGGATTCAATTTCGCGATAGCGGATGAATTCAAGCATTCATTGCTAAACGACCTTGAGTTCAGACAAGCACTCTCAATTGCCATAAATCGTGATGAAATAAACAACCTTATATATGACGGAGACGGTGACCCGGTTCAAATGGCACCGATGCCGGGACCACCATTCTACGGCGACGACGATGTGTTTCACAAATGGCTCGAGCATGACCCGGATCAAGCGAATCGCATGCTCGACGATATAGGACTTACGGAAAAAGATTCCGACGGTTATCGACTCACTCCCGACGGGAAACGGTTATCGTTCGTCCTTGACATACCACTCAACTATCCGCCGAACGGAGCCGAAATGGGTGCTATAGTAAAAGAGCAGTGGAAAGAAATCGGAATCGATATAACCGTCAAAACACAGGAGTTCAGTCTTTATGTTGAAAAAGAAAGCTCCAATAATCACGAGATTACTCTGAGACGACAGAATCTTGGTTCTCCACCGATGGACCCGATTTCGCGAGGGCAGCTTGTCCCGGCAACTCTTGATTGGCCTGTATGTCCTGCGTGGGCATCTTGGATCTTTACCGACGGCGAAAGAGGTGAGGAACCACCCGCTTGGGTAAAAAAACTGGTCGATTTAAAGGAGCAGGCCGGATCGGAGCCGGATTTGGAAAAGAGAAACTATCTAATCCGAGAGATGTTTCATATATATGTAGAAAACCTGGCAAAAGTAGGGTTGATGAGGATGCCGGCTACCGGGCAGTTTCTTGTCGTGAAAAACGACCTTGGAAACTTCAATATCCCGGGTGAACCGGCGGCAAACGAGTACTATCCAACTCCTCGTTCGACCTGGTATTTCAAATAGCCTGCCGGTGCTATTATTAGCGCTGAGTCCGTCGTGTGAAATCACATCATACGACGGACCGGCAGTGCTTATTATCCATTGTTACATCAGTAGTTACTCCGGATGCTTCCCGAAGGGATATCTCTGAAGTACAATTGAATCGACGCTCGTGAATAAGATATTTTGTCCGAGGAGTGAATCGTGGAACAGCTCAACAGGAAGCCTTTGTCATTGCAGGTTGCCGACAGAATAAAAGAATATATTATTGAGAATGACTTGAAACCTGGAGATAAATTGCCGTCCGAGAATAGCTTTATTGAAATCCTCGACGTGAGTCGATCGACGATCCGGGAAGCAATAAAGCAAGTTCAATCGTTCGGTATTCTCGATGTGAAACCGGGACGAGGAGCAATAATAAAAGATTTCGATTTGCGACAAGCACTGACGAATATTGCATATGGACTTCATATCCTTGTTAACAAAGAAGACATAAGCAATCTGGCTGAAACCAGATATGTATTCGAGTTGGCGTCTCTTCCGTTGGTTGTCAGACGTATCGACGAAGAACGGATAGAGTTGCTCATGGACACAAATGAACGTTTGATGAGCTCAAAGAGCTTAGAGGAGAGAAGAAAGCACGATGGGCGTTTTCATCGGATTCTGATCCAAAGTACAGGTAACGATATTCTCATTGCGTTCAGCTCAACTATCGTAGATTTCTTCTCGCGTAAACCGGACTTACATGAGGAAAAACAGGCGTTTTCAAAGTCGGTTACATCTCGGGTGTACAACGAGCACAAAGCGATTATTGGAGCCTTGAGCAATCGTGACGTCAAAGGGTTAACGACGGCGTTTAAAATCCATCTCAAGCGTCTTGTCGGTGAAGGGACGAACAGCGGATGAAGATTATCGAGATAGGATCGTCACGACGGCTTTTCGGGAACTACGAGCTTGTCGATGATGCGACGAATATTGAGCTCGTCGCTATGGAGGCTGAACGCGATCGAAAGATCGTCGAGGGCGACAAACCATGGGAACCATACGGAGTAATTCTTCCTGTAACGGTTCAATACAACGGCACGTATTTCCTCTACTACACGGCGCCGCAGATGGAGTACTTTGCCAACAATCGCAACGTGATGGAGAAACGCTATACATGCGTTGCAATTTCTGAGGACGGACAAAGCTGGCGGAAACCAGAGGTTGGGATATTCGAAGTGTGCGGTACCAGGAAAAACAATGTGGTCATGCCCGCGTGTCTCGGCTCAGTCTTTGTTGATCCGAAC
This sequence comes from uncultured Spirochaetales bacterium, assembly GCA_964387575.1. Classification (GTDB taxonomy): domain Bacteria; phylum Spirochaetota; class Spirochaetia; order ARS1246; family ARS1246; genus CAYLZA01. The sequence continues at coordinate 2,673 of CAYLZA010000222.1, forward strand.
AAGACGAACGGTGCTCCGTACTGGTGGATCGGGAACGGTGCGGAAAGCACCGTTTGGCCGGAAACTGCAGGTATGTGTTACACCGGCGGAAGCAATCCGGAGGGTGGGGTATACCTGTTTAGCTCCAAAGACGGGATCCATTGGACCCGGGCACAGAAAGAACCGGTCCTGCCCTTCTGGTGCGACACGTTGAACCAGTGTTTCTTTGATGAGGATCTTGGTAAATACGTCGCCTATATCAGAGGCTGGCATGAAAAATACGGGAGAGTGATTTGTCGGTGCGAAACCGTATCGCTGACTGAAAACCGCTGGGAGTATGTGATAGAGCATGATCGCGGCACAGGCCCCAACGGACTATTCGGTGCCGTTCGCAGTGAGCTACCCATCGTTATGCATACCGATGAAAACGATCCTCCTGATTCCGATCTCTACACGCCTCTGGTGCACAAATACCCGTGGGCGGGGCGTGCGTACGTGGCGTTTCCTCCGCTGTACAGACACTACCCATACGTGGAGGACGAAAACGGTAACTCGAACAGCGAATTATCATCTTCAAATCTCACCAATCGCCCGTCCTGGCAGCAAGGCGTCGCTCTAAGTGATCGGGACGAACGCGGATCAGTTCGAAATGATGGTCCCGTTCAATCTGAGCTTGCATTCAGTAGCGACGGTAAATATTGGAAACGGTTTCGTGTTCCGTATCTGAGACAGGGATTTATCGGCGAGCAGGACGGCGGCGGTGATATACGTATGGGATTGGGATTGATTCGCGACGGGAAGAGAATCATACAGCATTATATGGCAAAGGGATATCCGCACAAATTCAGGGATATACCTCCTTTCTCAGCAATCTATCGATGTAGACAACGTCTCGATGGATTCGTGGCTGCACGAACAGATACGTCCGGAGGGGAGTTGATGACTCCGCCTTTGAAGTTCCGTGGAGGTCGCCTCACACTCAATATCGATTGTGGAGCACGCGGCGAAGCGTGGGTGGAACTCCGCGACAAAACGGGTGATCCAATCCCGGGATACACATTTGACGAATGCATCTCGATAGACAGAAACGATACGGACCAAAAAGTATGGTGGAAAAACGGTCCGGATCTTTCAAGATTGCAGGATTGCCCGGTCCGACTATGTATCCGGATGCGCTCGGCCGACCTTTATGCGCTGCAGTTCAGATAGCGCGGTTTGCATATACTCTCAATCAATATCAAAGGAATAACCGGTTTCGACTATACCGACGGCGTCGCCGAAAAACATGAAGTTCAAGGCGATATTCCGATAGTATATTCCTATCGACGGAACGTATCCGAGATTGAGTGACCCGGCCAATCCATTACGCTTATCACCGACCACGAGCTTTATCCCTCCCACGGGATACCCACCGTTGTAGGAGTATCCGCCCCCGAGCCAGCCGCCCAGGAATAGCGGAAATTCCGTATTGAGCCGCCACAGATAGCTCCCGGAGACCCATCCGGTTTCCACCATGAATCCCACGGTGCCGCCTATACCTGCGAACGCCTCGATCGCATTTTGTCCGTCGATCCTTACCGACTGCAATTCGGGTTTTTCGGCCGGCGGTTCTCGCGTTTCAACAGGGTTTGGTGTTTGGTGCGCATTCTCCGCAGCTCGTTGCGGGTTGTTTATCGCGAGCTTTTTTTGTTGGGGAGGTTCCTCGCGAAAAGCCTTTCGTGATGCGTGTAAAAGCTCAAAGGGCGAACCGTCCCGTCGTACCGAAACCGACACGATCATTGTCGTGCGGAAGACCTCGATAGTCCCTTTTACGACATAAACGATTTTTTCCGGAACTTCCAGGTGGGCATTTCGAATTTCATCGACGGATACGAGCTCCGATACGTCGATGCTCGAGCTCTCTTCCGAAAAGAAAACTACCTCAGAAAACGGTAACCGCCGGTCGAGATCTCCTGCAAGATATGCTGCCGCTTCATTACCCAAGCTCGACTCTTGTCGCGTATCGATTTTTGAATCTACTTCGAACTCGTCTACTCGAAAGCCGGCTTGTTCGTTTGTATCAACGGCGAATGAAATATCACGGGCGAGCATAGCGGTCGCCGACTGCAAATTCGGTTCGGCCATGATCGGAATCGAAGCAGTATTACATGAAAATAGAGCGAACGAAAGAAATCCTGCAGCGATTATTGTTGTGATCCCCAGTATTTTTCTGAATAGCCGCAGTCTCATTAATATCTACAATATATACCGAAACGGAACCGTCCGCAATGCTCTATCGGTTAAATCTCCGTTTCTTGGGTACAATCCCAAAAAGCTTTGCGCCTTTGCATCAGCGCGTGGTGGAACGGAAATTCGCATAGCGGCCTCACCCTTGGTTTCGTCAATCCGCGCCGTTATTCGTACCTGATCCGGTATATCGCCCCGGCTTCGTCGTCGCTGACGAGAAGTGACCCGTCGGGAAGCTCGAGTACATCGACCGGTCTGCCCCAGCGGCTGCCGTCGCTCCGTAGCCAGCCTTCGGCAAACACTTCATACGAGACCGCACGATTACCCTGCAGTCGCACGAGGGTTACCCGATACCCGACCGGTACCGACCGATTCCATGACCCGTGCTCGGCGATGAAAATCCGTCCTCGATATTCGTCCGGAAACTGCGACCCTTCGTAGAACTCTATACCGAGTGCTGCAACATGCGGACCGAGCTCCTGTTCGGGCAATGTAAAATCCCGGTTCGGACGTCGGCTCCAGTAG
>CAYLZA010000223.1:0-5396 GCA_964387575.1 uncultured Spirochaetales bacterium
GACACCGGCGTCGGCGGTGATTCCGTGTCCGGGTATACAGTGACTATATGCGATGATCAGCGAAGGACCGTCATACGCCTCGGCTTCGAGGAAGGCGCGGATCGTCTGGATACGGTTGTATGCCATCGCCACGCGCGCGACGTAGACATACCCGTAGGTCATCGCCATCATGCCGAGATCTTTCTTCGGAAGTGATTTCCCTCCGGCGGCAAACTTGGCGATAGCCCCGATCGGCGTCGCTTTGGACATCTGACCTCCCGTATTGGAGTAGACCTCGGTATCGAGCACGAGAATGTTTACATTTCGACCCGAAGCGATGACATGATCGAGACCGCCGTATCCGATGTCGTACGCCCAACCGTCACCACCAATCGACCAGACCGATCGTTTAATCAGATAATCGACCGACGCCGCAAGATTCTTTGCCGTCGGGTCACCGCTCGATTCGAGCTGACCTTTCAGTGTATCCACCCATTTCCGTTGCTGTTCGATCTCTTCGGGAGACGATTGCTGATTATCGAGCACGTTCTGCAGGAGCTCTTTTTCAACTCCCTTCGGCGGATGCGACTTCATCCCCTCCACCAGCTCGCGCGCGTATTCGGTAACCTTATCCGCGGTTAACCGCATTCCCATACCGAACTCGGCCGCATCCTCGAATAACGAATTGGACCACGTGGGACCTCTGCCGTCCGCTCTTGTCGTGTACGGTGTGGTCGGGAGATTCCCTCCATAGATCGAAGAACAACCGGTCGCGTTCGCCAGTACCGCTCTGTCACCGAAGAGCTGTGTCAGGAGCTTTACATACGGTGTTTCACCACATCCCGGGCATGCGCCGGAGAACTCGAACAGCGGTTCGAGAAGCTGCGAGCCTTTCGTGGTGTTTCTTCGGATGAGTGATGGATCGGTGTTTGGAATCGTCTGGAAATAGTCCCAGTTTTCGATTTCCTGCTCCCGTACCGGCAGATAATCGGCCATATTGATAGCCTTTTTCTCCGTTTTTACCCCGTCTTTTTTCTCGTGTGCCGGACAGATTTTTACGCAGAGACCGCATCCGGTGCAATCCTCCACCGACATCTGAAGCGTAAACTTCATTCCCGACAGCTCTTTCCCTTTTGCGTCGGCGCTCTTCATCGTCTTCGGAGCATCTTCGGCGTACTTCGGATCGTACGCCTTCATCCGAATGACACCGTGGGGACAGATTGCAGAACAGTCACCGCACTGGATGCAGATATCCGGTTCCCAGATTGGTACTTCCTCGGCGATATTGCGTTTCTCGTACTTGGTTGTGCCGGTTGGATAGGTTCCATCGTCGGGAAGCTTTGATACCGGAAGCTCCGCACCGCGTCCTGCGATAAGCTCTCCGGTAACGTTCTTTACGAAATCGGGGGCATCTTTCGGAACGGGAGGCTGCATATGGAGCTCTCCGCTCGTTTTCGACGGGTAATCGACTTTCTGGATACCGCTTTTTGCATGCTCGATCGCGTTCATATTCCGATCTACGATATCCTGACCTTTTTTGCCGTACGTTTCGACGACCGCTTTTTTGATAAGCTCGAGCGCCTCGTCTTCGGGGAGAATTCCGGAAATCAGGAAGAATACAGTCTGCATGATCGTATTGATCCGCGTCCCCATTTTGGCCTTCTGCGCCAGATCGAACGCGTCGATCACATAGAACTGCAGTTTCTTATCGATGATCTGCTGCTGAACCTCCACGGGGATGTGTTCCCAGATCTCATCTTTGCCGTACGGTGCATTCAAAAGGAAAACGCCTCCTGGGTTGGCGTGAGAGAGCATGTCGTACTTCTCGAGAAACGAGAACTTGTGACACGCGAGGAAACTCGCATTCTGGATCAGATAGGTGCTTCGAATCGGCTCTTTTCCGAATCGGAGGTGCGATACCGTCGTGGCTCCTGCCTTTTTCGAATCGTAGACGAAGTAGCCTTGGGCGTAGTTTTCGGTAGCCTTTCCGATAATCTTGATCGAGTTCTTGTTTGCACTAACCGTTCCGTCCGAACCGAGCCCGTAAAACATCGCCCGGTGTACGTCCTCGGTTTCGGTGCTGAACTCCGGATCGTATTCGAGACTCGTTTTGGTAACATCATCGTTGATACCGATCGTAAAGTGATTCTTCGGTTTGTCGGCGGACAGATTATCGAGAACCGCCTTTATCATGGCGGGAGTAAACTCGTTGGATCCGAGCCCGTATCGTCCACCGACGACCGTGGGATACTGCGAGAACGGTGCAATTCCGAGCTCCATCGCTTCACCGATCGCCGTGCGGACGTCCTGATACATCGGTTCTCCGGTTGCTCCGGATTCCTTTGTTCGATCGAGAACGGCGATTGACTTGACCGTTTCAGGCAACGTTTCCATCAGGTGTTTCGTGCTGAACGGACGGAAGAGCCGTACTTTGATAATTCCGACCTTTTCTCCTTTGTCGGAGAGAAACCGTACCGTCTCTTCAGCGGTCTCTGCACCCGAACCCATGAGCATCACGACGCGTTCGGCGTCTGTGGGGCCGACGTAATCGAATGGACGATATGCGCGTCCGACGAGCTTCTCGAATCGTTTCATGATGTTGTCGACGATTTCCGGAACAGCGTCGTAGTATTTGTTTACGGTTTCACGGGCTGCGAAAAAGACGTCAGGATTCTGACTCGTTCCTTTGATCGTCGGGTGTTCCGGATTGAGTGCACGTGAACGGTGCGCCGTAACCGCCTCATCGTCGATCATCTCTTTCATTACATCGTAGGGAAGCTCCTCTACCTTCTGTATTTCGTGAGAGCTCCTGAATCCATCGAAGAAATGGAGGAACGGAATTCTCGATTCGAGCGTGGATGCCTGCGCGATCAGCGCCATATCCATGATTTCCTGGATGGAATTGGATGAAAGCTGCGCCCACCCGGTGGAGCGGGCCGCCATTACGTCCGAGTGATCACCGAAAATCGAGAGTGCCTGATTGGCAACCGCGCGCGCGGCGATGTGAAATACCGTCGGCGTGAGCTCCCCCGCGATTTTGTACATGTTCGGGATCATCAAAAGAAGCCCCTGAGAGGCGGTAAAGGTCGTGGTCAGTGCGCCCGTTGTGAGCGCACCGTGCACCGCGCCTGCCGCGCCTGCTTCGGATTGCATTTCGATGACGTGGGGAACGCTTCCCCAGATGTTTTTTCGTCCGTTTGCCGAATATGCATCGGCATGCTCGCCCATCGGAGAGGAAGGAGTGATCGGATAGATCGCTATTACCTCGTTTGTGGCGTGGGCAACATATGCTGCGGCCGTATTGCCGTCAATGTTGACTGTGGTTTTATCTGACATACGTATTCCTTGTGTCTTGTGAGGATACCTTATGATAGCAAATGCGTCCGGTCACATCAAGATTGGCTAATAGCGAAGCCAGCGAATGATGTCGTTGAGATTGAATCGCTTTCCCGACATCAATATACCGACGCGGAAAATCTTGGCCGAAGCCGCAACCGTTGCGACGATCGATACCAGCAGGATTCCTACGCAGAGAAGAATTTCCCGGAGCTCGGGCATATCCACCAATGTCCGGATGAACGTGACGATCGGCGACGTCAGCGGGAAATACGATAATGCGATGACCAGCGGTGTGTCGGGACGAATGATGATCGAAGAGGAGAGAATCATCGGTAGTACCAGAAACACGATAAGCGGCCATCCGAGCTGACCGAGATGGCTTTCATCTTCGGCGCCTGATCCGATTGCCGCATAAGCCGCTGAATAGAGAAAAAACGCAAGTAGAAAGTATAGCAGGAGAAACGCGAATATCTGAGGAGTCAGCGCAGCGGAGAGCGAAAAATCGAGATTCGGACCGACAACCGAGACGAGAAGCACACCGAGCGATATCCATATACCGTACTGTATCAACGCGGCGAGCACCTGTCCAAAGAGCTTGCCGAAGAGCATGTGTATCGGTTTGACCGATGACAGCATAATCTCCACGGTTTTCGAGGTTTTTTCCTTTAATACTGAGCGGGCCGTCGCCTGACCGTAGAGCAGAATCGTCATGTAGAGAAGAAGGGTAAATGCGATTGCGGTATAGATCGTAGCCGAGAGGTCCTGCCCTTCTTCGGATTCATCGCCCGAAACCACTTTTTGGAGATTCACCGAAGGACGCGAGCTCAAGTAGCTGATCCGCTCCGGGTCGAGCCCTTCGTTCTGCATTCGCTCGGAGACGATGATGTTGCCGATGTATCCCTGTAGCGTTTCAGCCATGACAAAATCCGTACCCGTTCGCGAGTAGTAATTAATCGTTCCCGACTCGAGATGATTCTCCGGTATGACGATGTATCCTTGTATCTCTCGATTACGAACTTTTTCCCGCAGATCTGCTATGTTGTCGGATCTGACAAGCTCGATCGGAGACCTCTCCGTTGCCGCATCGAGCGATTGCCAGAGAGTGTCGTCCGCTCCGGCCACCGCTACAATCGAACCTTCATCTATCGAGGCAGCCGATTCCATAAAAAGCGACGGTAGAAATGCCATTGCGAGAATCACAAACGGTCCGATTATCGTTATGATGATAAACGCCTTGTTTGCAGCGGTCATCTTGAGCTCCATACGGGCGATATTGACGATATTACGCATCAGCGGTCTCCTTTGTGTTTTCTCCAACGAGCTGTACAAAAATGTTGTGTAGCGATGGAGATACGAGCTCGAATCGTCGCACCGATACCTTACCTGCAATAGCCTCGAGCACATCGTCGGAATTTCCATTGTCCGCCAATTTCAGCTCTACAAAGCGCGGATAGCGCTGAACCTGTGCTACGTGCGGAAGTGAATCGAAGATCGATCGATCGCCGTCGAACTCCACGGTTACCGTTTTCTGTCCATATGAATCCTTGATCTCCTCGAGCGATCCATATACGACTTCCTTCCCTCTGTTAATAAGGAATATTCGATGACACAGCTTCTCCGCCTGCTCCATTATGTGTGTCGAGAAGAGAATCGTTTTCCCCGCGTTGCTGAGCTCGAGAATCGAGTCTCGGAGCACGTCGGCGCTGACCGGATCGAGCCCCGCAAACGGTTCATCGAAGAAGAGGATTTCAGGATCGTGAGCCACTGCGGAGATAAACTGGATTTTCTGCGACATACCCCGTGAAAGCTCTGAAATTTTGCTGTGTTTCCATTCGGAAAGATCAAAACGCCCGAGCCAGAGATCGATATTCTTCTGAATCTCGGTATTCGATGCTCCCTTTAGTCGGCCCAGGAAGAGCAGCATGTCGTTGACAGTGACTTTTTTGTACAAACCCCGTTCCTCGGGTAGATATCCGATCCGGTTTTTATCCGATTCGTTTATCGGGCGTCCCTCGAAGAGGATGTTCCCCGAATCCGGCGCGATGATATTCATGATCATCCTGATCGTGGTCGATTTC
>CAYLZA010000224.1:0-1505 GCA_964387575.1 uncultured Spirochaetales bacterium
GGTGGTTTCGGCTTCACTGTGGGGGTTTGATTCCGGATCATCGACATCGAAATGCTCATTTTCTTCTCGATAGTCGCTCCCGTGTTCGCCGACGGCAGAACTGGGCGTGTTGTCCGATATGTAGTCGCTTCGCGTTCCGAAGTCTACAAGACCTTCATCGGACTCATCCACAAAGTATTGTTCCAGCATATCCTCACCGACATACGGAGAATCCGTTATCGAATCACCTTCGGTTTTAGACTTCGAGGGATCCGCCCGATACTTCCCATCAGACTCAGACGATTCCGGATCGCGGGCGCTGACGTCGCTATAGCGCATACTGATTTCGTCGGTGTTGGCACCGATATCTCTCGATAATCTCGACCAATCCGTACCATAGTTGTTCTCGACGGTAATTCCTTCAGGTTCGTCTGCGGCAATCAAAACACCGCGCGTTCCCTGCCCAGGAGACGAGCTTCCTCGGCTAGGAAGAGAAAAAGCTTGTGCGGGGGGCGTACCGGTGTCGGCATAAACGCTCACACCATTGGCGTCTTTGAGATCCGTATTTGCCACGACCTCGACCTCTGAGCTTCCGATTTGAAGGAGCTTGGTGCTGCCCGTGGCTCCGTTTTGTTGAATTACAAGCGTGTCGTTTGAAATACCGAGATAGAGGCTCCCGGGCAAATTGTTACCGTCATGCACGGTCCCGACGGGAGTGTAGAATTTCAAGTTTGCTTCGAGGTCCGCTGCGCTCAAATCTCCCGTGCCGCCGTCGCTCGTGGTATTGAGCAGATTTTCTGAAAATGTAAGCTCGAGTCGGTCGTTGTTGGCATCAAAGAGATACCCGCTTTCCGCTCCCGCGTCATTCGTCGACGCGTCGATTAGTACAGCTTCGGCCTGGTCGGTTGTGCCCGAAAACTCCTGATCGCTGCTACGGGTGTTGCCCGCGATATCCTCGATATCGCTTGCGTCGAGAAAGGTTACATTAGGTGTGACTCCGGTATCATATGATCCGCGTTCACTCAGCACTATCGTAGCCTGAGTTATTATACCGGACCCCTTAGTGATGGAACTAATCGCGTACGTGTAGGACGCGCCTACATCCTCGACCGAGAAGTCGGCTGCGCCTACATTGGCATCGTCGACACCTTCGCTGAATACGATGGTAATTTGATCCAAATATCCGTTGTTATCGGAATCTCCGGTCTCGGCGGTATCTATTGCGGCGGCGGTCGTGTCCACGGTAAGCGTATCCGTCGATGCGGCTGAGACATTCCCCGCTGCATCGGTTGCGTACACTCCGTAGTCATTGTCCTCCGTTACCGGCGTACTTCCCGCAACCACGATTGATCCGTCGGTGTTTGCCGTCACATCCGCGGGCGTTCCCACGTCACCGCTCTCGAGATCGGTCAATACGGTGTAGGTCCCCGAGGTGTCGGCAAAGTAGATTCGACCATCCTCGTCACTCTGTCCGGTTATCGTGTATCCCGCACTCTCTTCGGCGGCGTTGATGTATTTCGTAGCGC
>CAYLZA010000224.1:1605-5375 GCA_964387575.1 uncultured Spirochaetales bacterium
CAAGCGCCGTCGTATCGACGGTCAACGTATCTCCGGAGGCGGCGGAGACATTCCCCGCCTCGTCTACCGCATACACACCATACTGGTTGTTCTCGGTCACCGCCGTCGAAGCTTCAACCACGATACCATCAGGCGTCGACGCAGTCACATTCGCAGGCGTTCCCACATCACCGCTCTCGAGATCGGTAAAAACAGTGTAGGTTCCGGATGTATCGGCAAAGTAGATTCGGCCCTCCTCATCACTCTCGCCGGTTATCGTGTACCCCGCCGTCTGCTCCGCATCGTTGATGTACTTCGTAGCGCCGCCGTCGTTCGCCGCCGGTCCCGCCGTCGCATCGAGCGTCGCCGTCGGGGCGGTCGTATCGACCTCTATTACCAGATTCGTCGAAGCATCCGAGGTGTTGTCGGCAAGATCGGTAACCTTTGCGTTTATATTGTGCACGCCTTCGGCAAGCGCGATATCGATCGAATAGGTGCCGCCCGTTGCGGATGTCGGAGTCCCGATCGGTGTCGTACCGTCATAGAGTTGCACTTCTCCGCCGGACTCCGCAGTACCCGTTATCGTGAGCGAGCCGGTGTACCGTGTGAGGTTGTCGTCGGAAACGTACCCGGAATCGTCGGCTTCATCGAGATCGGGTAGTGACGGCGTGGTCGGAACGGTCGTATCGACAACCAGGTTGCGTGATGCGAGCTCCCCGGGAGTCGGTAGCGACGGATCCACTGCATTCGCCGAACCCGACGGAGGCGAATCGGTTATGAAGCCGAGGTCGAGATTGATGTCCGTACCTGCCGAATAGTCGAGTCCGGCACTATTTTCGCCTTCTGCGATCGTATAATCGAGCACAATCGTGTCGTTGGCCACATTGACCGTATCGTATCCGGTAAACTCTGCGTATGCGGATGATCCCGCGTTCAACAGGATTCGCGGCGTACCGGACACATCCACTTCTTCGTTGAATGTCGCCGTTATTGTTACCGTCTCGCCGGACTTCAGATAATCGTTAGATTGCGTCGAGGTTACACCGTCGGTTATGACGTACGGTTGTTTCTTATCATAGAGCACCACATCGGTCGGTCCGCTCTGTACCGTGTTCGAGGCGCGATCGTAAATCGCATTCGCATCACCAACCCCGGTCTGTGCCGGTCCGATATCGAACGAATCGAATCCGTCCGGGAGCCCTGTGATATCAAGATGGACGCGGATCTGCGTCTCTCCGCCTTCGAGTGCACTTCCGTCGGTCCTGGTGACGTCGGTTATCGAAATACCACTCGCCCCTGGGCCGATATCACCATCACCGTTGGCGCTCTGGTTGATTGTGACGTCGAAATCGCTCGTCGTTACCGGTCCGTCACGATAGGGCGCCGTCCACACGCCTTCGGAGAACGTGAGATCGATGTAGCTGTTGTCCGCGGCAAGCTCCGTCGGGGGTTCTCCGGCACCCGCGTTGAGAGCTTCTATCGTGGGAACGTCGGAGTCGTCGTTGAATACGAGCTCGGTCTCGGAGGTTCTTCCGACTGAGTCTCTCGCTCGGACAGTCAAAGTAATTATCGCGCCTGCTTGTGTATCCCCGTGGGAAGCAGCTTGATTTATGTCAGCTACGAAATCAAATATACCGCTTGATCGTTCAGACGAATCGGTAGTTATGTCACCCTCATCGTTATAAGCGCTTTGATTAACGGTAATATCGTATTGAAGGATGCTCCAATCTACGTTGCTTGGCTCAATCGCCTGCGCTTGAATTGTAACGCTATACGGATTGGAATACGAGTAATACGTTGTCAACTCATCATCCGGAAAAAGATAGTCAATTTCCGGACCCGTTACTGCGTCGCGTAAGTCGATTGATTTCGTTGTTACGTTCCCATTTTTGTCTTCAACAACGAAATTCATTTTAAGACGGCCCGTAGTACCGGATTCGAAGGCGTAGCTACCGGTAAATGAACCGGTTGATTCATTGTAGTTTAAGATTCCATTATCAAGATTTGGAGGAACTTCAAAATGAAGCGTGCTAAAGTTTACTTCGCTTAATCCATCATCTACTTCAGAGTTCTGCACAGTTCCTTGTATATCTACTGTAAACCTATAGATGTCCTGATCTTGCGGAGACACAAGCGAAACATGAGGTCCACTATCGTCATTCCTAAGAAAAATACTTGTCGAGCTCGTTCGACCGTTCAGATCCTCGGCTTCGATTTGAACGGTAAAATCACTCGAAAAATCCACAGTCGAAAATGTAAACGAAAACTCGCCCGTGGCCGGATCGTACGAGTCGGGAGCTTCGTCGGTTATCGGAGGAGAAAGCGCGGGGACGCTGTAGGTAACGCTCGCGACCTCGTCCGACGCGCCACTCGGATCCTCCTGATTCGTCGCCCGTCCCGTAACGGTTACGATCGAGGAGTACTCGGTATACGTAGCGGGCGAAGTTATTTCAAGCTCGGGTCCATCTGCAAAATCGTTGAGAACGATCGTCTCCGAGCTCTCTCTTCCATTCAAATCGGTAGTAATGACTTCGAGAAAAATCTGTCCACTCCGACCGATCGTCGAAAATGAGGTGGAAAATGTACCGTCGGAATTGAGCGGAATTACCACATCAGTCGTGCCGGTTCCGAGAAGCGAATACGTCAATGTATCGGTTTCGTCGATCGTCGGTGATGCCGCAGTCGATCCCTGATCTCGCACACTTCCTACGATCGAGACGGTCGAACGATAACGGCTGTAGTTGATTGGTTCCTCAATATCGAGGATCGGTCCCGTGGAATAGCTCAAAAGATCGATCGATTCGGATGTCGATCTGCCGTTTTTGTCCGTCGCCGCCATTCGAAGCCGTACTGCACCGCTCGACGACGTGGTATCAATATCATATGTAAATGATCCGTCGGCGTCAGGCGTAATCGACTCTTCCGGCAAGCTGCCCAACTGATAAACAACCGTATTGATTTCATCGACGGTCGGATCGGATTCGGTCGAATCGCGATCGCGCACCGAGCCGGTTACCGTCATAGTCGATGTATAGTACGAGTTATCCGCAGGCGATGTGATCTCAAGATACGGTCCGACCGAATCCCCGCGAATCGTCCGCAGCACCGATGATGCTCTCCCATTTTTGTCGGTACCGGTTACGCGAATGCCGATATCTCTCGAATATCCGCTTGCATCGACAGTGAAGGAAAAGTATCCCTGATCGTCAAAAGTGATATCGCCCTCGAGCGAAAGCGCATTGATTGTATAGCTAAGCAAAGCCACTTCGTCCACGGTAGGAGTATCTTCGGCGGACCCACGATCGCGCACCGTCCCGGTAACCGTTACCGTCGAGGTATAGCCGTCGTTTTCTTCCGGAGTATCGATGGAGATCGTCGGACCGACACCCGGGTCCACAAGTCGAATATCCTTACTAGCTATATTGTTGTTCCGATCTTCAACCGAGAGTGTAAGAAACTGCTCCCCTTCGAGACCGACCGTATCAAAGGAAAGCGTAAACTGCCCGGTTTCCTTGTCGTAGGTGAAGAAATCGTCATCGTCGACCGGCGGTTCGGTAGATGATACATCACCGTTCTCATCGAAATAGACTGCTCTGTTTTTAAGCGCCTCTTCGAGAAACGTTAGTGTTATGGCGCTGAGCTTGCCCTGTCCGTCACCTTCTTCCTGCGAAGAATCTACTATTGTACCGGTGATTGTCATCCGTGAATCGTATGGGGTACCGGTAAGCGCGGGACTCGTTATATCGAGCTCGGGTGGAAAATCATCGGCGACAACGATCAGTAGTTCTTCG
>CAYLZA010000225.1:0-5370 GCA_964387575.1 uncultured Spirochaetales bacterium
TCCCATGCCAACTCCATCGAAACAAGCGCCGAGCGGCTGCTTTTTGAATTGCTGAAACGGAACGGCTCGGGCTTGGCTTTCTTGTCGATCGTATTCATGCCATCGGCGTTGGCAAGTGAGGTTCACATAACCGCATTTGGAACCGCTAATCACAGATGTTGTTCCGGACCGAATATGTTATACTCGTACTATGCCTACGCGAGTATCAGTTGCCGCCGATCTCGAAAGAGAGCTTCTCACTGCAGAGGATTTTCTCGAGTGGCTCGAGCCCGGACGATCAGCGGACCTTATCGATGGAGAGATTTTCATGCATTCTCCTGTTTCAATTCGTCATGCGGATCTGCTCAATTTTCTCGATCGCCTTCTTGGTAACTATATCGACCGTCATAAGTTGGGTTTTCTCTACCGGGAGGTTGTTGCCGTTCGGTTGAGCTCTCGAAACGTATTTCTCCCCGATCTCGCGTTCTATAAGGCCGAACGAAAGGACCAAATCCGGGAAAACCACATAGAAGGCGCCCCCGATCTGGTGGTAGAAGTGCTGAGCTTTCGTACTGCCGACAAGGACGTCGGACCGAAGTTCGCGGAGTACGAACAGCACGGGGTGGATGAATACTGGGTTATGGATCCTGAAACGCTGGCTCACCGTTTTTATCGGCGGAGAGGTTGGGTCCTCGTGGGGGATGCCGAGGGCGCGGAAAAAATCGAATCTAACACGGTGGCCGGATTCTTCCTCATGCGGCAATGGCTGGATCCGGCGAAGCTGCCATCGATCAGCGAGTCGCTGGAGATTGTCGCGGGATAGTCGCGGTGTTGGTAGACTGGTTAAGATCTCGTAACAATTTATAAAACATTTTATGTTACGTTTATCGCTTGATTTAAGAGCTGTGTCGGGCGGGGGAGTGCTGTTCGACAACGGCATTTGGAAAACGGATGGACGTTACGCCGGACTCAATCGATCCCTTATCCGACCCGTTGTTGGACGCGGACCTGGGAGTGAACGGTATTCAACTTTACGTGATTCAGGGCGAGAGCGCTCCTGAGAACATGAGCAAAACCGACCATGAAGATTTTAAAAACTTCGTCTCGTCTCACGGACTGGAGATCAGCGCACTGTGCGGTGATCTCGGCGAGGATCTGGATGTTGAGATAATAAAGACGCATATAGGCCGGCTGCCGGGAGACGAAAACGCTCCCGAATGCAACCCGGGGCCCGAGCCGGCTTCCGAGGTGAGCGCTTACACCGAGAGTCACGGCCGGATACTCGGCTCTGAAACAGGCCCGGAACCTCCCGTGCGTCTCAAGCGGTTCCTCGACAGGGTAGGGAATCCCGCCATGAAGGTGAATCGCAAAGGAGAAGCCTGCACGCATGATAGAAGCGGCGGGGCGGAAAGGGCTCAGCGCAGTTGCAGTTACCGATCATTGGTCGTTTGACGGGATGGATGAGGCCGGCCGTAAAGCTGATGAATTTGGAATGGAATTCATCCCGGGTATGGAGATCGGTGTTTTAATGGAGGTTGAGGGTAGCGAGTATGAGACTCACATTCTTGCCTACTATTTCTCTCACGAAAATCCGAAAATCCGACAGCTGTGCGCTGATGCCAAAACAACCTGTGCTGCAGGCGCTGAGTTATTCCTGGAAGGACTTTCTTCGCTTGGCATCAGTATGTTTCGGGCTGAAGTCGAGGACGAATATCCGGGAGAATTCTCGAGCTGGGCCCTGCGCCGGATGCTGGTTCACCGGGGGTCCGCCCGAGATAAAGAAGACGCCACAAGTATACAGCAGCAGGCAGTCAGGCACATGCTCGACTCGGGTGCCGGGAGTGCCACTTTCGGAAAAGATGAAATACTGTATGCTGCCGATATCATCGCACTGCTTCACGACGCAGATGCTTCCGTTTTTTTGGCTCATCCATTCTGGCTGACGAAGCCGGAGAGGGGCGGGCTTTCAGAGGCAACGGTGTGGAAGTATGTGGAGGCAGCGCTCAAGCTTGGTGTAGATGGTCCGGAAGTATATGCCCCGGCCCACACAGCGGTGCAGCGCCGGGCGCTGCTTGATTTTTGCCGGAGCCGCGGGATTCCAGCGTGCGGCGGTTCCGACAGTCACAACGCTGCCTCCATGTTGCAACCCCATGTAATTGAGGACGAACTTCTCGTAAGCATAAAGCGTCACAGGGCAAACTTGAATCCTTGGGGTTAACCGGGCTGCGGCAGAGGATTAGACTGCTTCCGGGGTCCGGTGACCTTGTGACTGTACACTCTTGTCCCCGGAGGTCATCCCTCCGGGCTTTTTGTGCCGGGCATACGTTCTGTCATGCGACACCGGCACTTGTGGCACCGGCACAGAACGGCACCGTGACCGAGCCTTCGCCCGCATCCGTCTGTATTGTGGCAAGAACCGATCCATCTGTCAGCTCCGTGGAGACCTTCGGCATCTGACCGGTACTTCCGGCGGCGATGACCGCTACGAAGCAGACCTGTTTGGCCTCCGAGGTTAAGTGCCACTGGTTTGGCTTTTCTTCCTCATACTCATCTGGCTGGCCCGCCGCAAAGGGTGTGTCGAACTGGTTCGTCTGGGAGAAGCTCAGCGCCGAATCCAGTGTCGAGAGAAGCTCCACATCCATCCGCGCGCCCTCGCGGATGAGCCCAATGGTCTGAGCCTCCTCATCGGTGTCCATCTCATCGAGTGCATGGAGCAGCCACTGGTATTGGGCCGGACCAGGAGCCTCCACGTCATCGACGATTACCACGAGGCCGGGGCGGATGAAGAAGATATGACGCTTCCATTTTTCCAACTTCCCCACATATGCCTCTGTGGCGTCGCCGCAGACGTAGCTGATCTGTTCGCGGTGCTGAAAATCGGCAATATGTCCTGTTGCCTGATGGGTGCGGATTTCCTGGCCTTCGCCGTTGACCAGGATTGCATTTTGCGCCTTCGTCCGGCGGGTCCATTCGGCGTGGTGGTGGGCACCGTAAAATGGCCCGTAATAGCCGCTGGGGATTGCCATGGCGGTGTTGTCGATACTGAGATAGAAGGCATTCTGATCGCCGTGCTGGTGGCTGACGGTACCGTACGGGCTGGATTTGAACAGGACGAAGACGTTGTCCTCGAAATCTGAAAAGTCGCTGTGCATTGCACACCAGCCGACTCCCGCAAACATGCTGGCCATGCGGCCGTCTTCGGGCGGCTGTGGTGCGATTTCGTTTTCGGCAATCCAGCGGGGGAGGAAGGAATGCTCGGGCCGCTCGTATTCTGGGGACATATGCTGCGCCCACCACTCGGCCACCGGGTCGTCAAACCGCAGGGCGTGATGGTAGATGAGGGCGTAGATATTCTCATCCCGCCGGACTTTGGCCTGCCGGGAGTCGGCTCCGTCGCCGAAGGGTCGCATCTCGTTGCCGGGCGTGTAGCAGTGCATGAAAAACTTGCGGACTCGGCCAAAAAACGGGCGCTGCCAGAGATCTATATTCGACACGCCTCCAGTTATCCCGGGCGATTTTCACGCAAATGTCCGCACCGCGCTCCTTCTGCTCGGGACTCATCGTCTCATACAGCCAGTCGTAGATATGATGCATCCCATACGACAGTGCCATTCCGGGAGCATCCTGGTGGCCGCTGACAAGTGATGCGGGACCTTCGGCCGCCCATTCACCTATGCTGAAAAACCGCCTCTTGCCCTCCTCCGGCATACCGCTGATCACCGCTGAACAGATATGCCATCGCCAGAGCGTGCTGAGCGTAGATGATATAGGTGCGGCAGTAGCGGGCGTATTTGACCGATTCGTTCTTCAGAATGACCGGATCTTCGATGTCCCCGTACTTCGGCGGCTCCGGAATGCCCATCTCGATGGCATCCTCGACGGCCTGTTCAAGCCGTCTGTAGTCATCCTTTCGGCTTCCCTCGAGCTGATCGCGTATGGCCTCGATGCGGTCGGGGGTGAAGATGATTCGGGGGCGCGTCTCGGGCACCTCATCCAAAAGCTCTCCAATATCCGGATAGGGCCGGCGCAACACATCGGGCGGAATGGTCACCGAATATGGCTCCCGGGTGGCGACCACCTCCCCGCCTTCATCGAGGGCTTCCACGGACCATTCCCAGGTCCCGGACTCCAGAATCTGGCAGGGCACATAAAGGTTGTCAGCGACCAGCTCTTCTATGGCCGGCTCGGAGGCATTCTCCTGCCAGATCCGTACCCGGTATGTGTGGATACCCTCCATCGGTAGCCACGCAAATCCCGGGGGATTGGTTCGGGCCAGGGAGCCGTCTTCGGGCATCGGTTCTATTGTCCATCAAAACAGCCAAAAAAGCTAAAAGTATTTGCGCACGTTAGGAGTTCCAAATGTGCTTATATGAACCCCACTTGCTGATGCTGACCTCAATTTCGATGTGTTTCTCAAAAGATAGGGTATCAAAGGGAAAAGGCCCTGATGTTTCTCTCTAACCTGTCATCTTTCTAACTTTTTTATCAAAACTCAGGATCTCCATCCTGGTGATACGGTGCAGGGAAATCAGATAAGCATCCACAAAATCGATCGATGAGGTGCCGTAGAGCTTGATAGCCCTGAGGACAACATCCTTTTTTTCAAGCTTCCAGACGTCAGGAGAGAAAAGCATAGCCAGAGTCTGGCCAATCTCTATCCTGGGAACCTTATACACCCCCGAGAGAACATACACCAGCTCCGCCACCACTTCAATTCCGGTGTGTTTTTCTTCCAGGTTTTCCAGCCGGGCCTTTGCTTCCGGAGATAGACGCGGGTCATCGTACAGCAGGTAGCGGAGAATCACATTAGTGTCAATGTACGTCATCGGCCACATGCTCCGCCCAGGCTGAGTCCTCCCGAACGCGCTTGTCGGCATTGGCGTAATGTCGAAGGGCTCCGGCGAGATTAGACGAGTTCTCCACCAGTTCTTCAGTTCCTTCTTCAGCCAGCACGCGACGAATAGCCTCAACAACAAGATCGCTCATGCTGACCCCCCGAAGGGCTGCGAGAACCGCTATCTGGTGTTTAATTTCAGGTTCAATGTCGACGCTTAATCGTACTCGTGCCATATTCTTAATATAAAAAACACATTTCAATGTGTCAAGACACATATCGTGATATCCTTCATATACCCTTTACATAAGCCTCATTGCGCCCACGCGAGCATCAGAACGTACAATAGCAGTATGCGAGCGCGTAAACTCCCCTGTCGGCATACAGGTTTTCGTCTCTATCCGGGAAGAGGGATACCTCTATTTGGAGAAAACAGCTCTTCTTTACCGGCTGGATCGCAATATCGGCATATGCGCCTCACTCGAAGGTTTGAAAGGAATTATTACCCACCACCTCCAGCTATGGCAGTCTACATACGGAAAGGCAACCGCCACTCC
>CAYLZA010000226.1:0-5356 GCA_964387575.1 uncultured Spirochaetales bacterium
CGATCACGCATATGAAATCGCACGTGTCCCCGGAATTGATGCACTTTTTTTTGGTCCGGACGATATGAAAATGCAGCTTCAGTTGCCGATGAACACCCAGGTAGTCGATTCCGAGAAGCTCCGAGGGGCAATGCAACGCGTAGGGGACGCGGCCAACGCCGCCGGAATTGCAGCTGCTTGTCCCGTACACAGCATCGATGCACTTCGAGTTGCTTTAGATTCGGGATACTCAATATTTGCAGCCGGCTCAGACATAGGATTTATTCGCGAGGGAACAAAAAACAGATTGCAGGAATTTACGTCATTTCTCAACTCAAGACATACCTGAGTCACCAACTCAAAAGAGCGAAAAGTATTAGATTCACTGACCGGTTCTCATCCCGGTAAGACTTAGGTCTTCGGAAAAATGGCATGCGCTCATATGCATTTGTTGGTCTTTATATTCGATGTCTTTGAGCTCAGGTTGCTTTTGGCTGCAAATCTCTTGGGCATACCTGCACCTCGGATGATAGTAGCAGCCGGACGGTGGATTTGCCGGATCCGCGATATCACCCATAGCAATCGTTTTTTTGCGCTTTCGGCGTGGATCGGGACGCGGAACGGCCGAAAGCAGCGCTTCGGTGTAAGGATGTTGTGGATTTCCAAACAACTTTTCATTTTCCGATAACTCGACGATTTTCCCAACGTACATGATTGCGATACGATCGCTTACATATTCTACAACCCCGAGATTATGTGCGATAAATAAATATGTCAGATTGAACGTCGATTGAAGCTCTTTGAGCAAGTTAAGAATTTGTGCCTGAACCGAAACATCCAACGCAGAAACGGGTTCGTCGGCTACCACGAATTTGGGTTCAAGTGCCAATGCTCGAGCAATAGCGATTCGCTGTCTTTGCCCCCCGCTGAATGCGTGGGGATATCGCGACATCATCGCCGGATCTAGATTTACATTTTGCAGTAATGTAGCTACCCGTTCACGCACTTCTTCTTTGGAGCCTGCATCATGGTAGTTAATGATCGGCTCTCCGACTATTTCCATGACGTTCATGCGGGGATTCAGCGACGCATACGGATCTTGAAAGATAAGAGAAATATTCTTGCGTATAGCTTTTAGTTGACGTTTGTCCAGGGAAGAAATATCTACAGAATCGTCGGCGGAAAAACGATAGTAAACAGTTCCCTCCGTCGGTTCAACGGCACGCATTATCGTTCTGCCGAGCGTTGTTTTCCCACTGCCGCTTTCTCCCACCAGCGCAAGTGTCTCCCCCGGGCTCAACGACAACGATACATCATCGACAGCCTTGACGGTTCCGACCACTTTTTTGCGAAATCCTTTAGTTCTTGAAAAATACTTTTTTACGTTTTTAGCTTCGACTATGTGTTCCCGTAAAGGCATTGATTCATCCATTGATTGTATCATTTTTATGTTACTCATTGTTGCTTGTATATAAATGGCAACTTACTTCGTGATTTTCTCCGATCATAGATGTGGCAGGCTCTTTTTTGTCGCAAATTCCCTTCATAAACGATGGGCATCGGTTGTGAAACGGACATCCGTGCGGCCTTTCGTAAAGACTCGGGACGGCCCCTTTTATCGGATTAATGTGATGCTTTCTCCCCTGGAAATTCGGAATCGAAGCGAGAAGGCCTTTTGTGTACGGATGGTGCGGCTTGTAAAACAGATCATCGACGAGGGCGTTTTCGACAACTTTACCGAGGTACATGACGACGACTCTCTCGACTGATTCGGCGATAACGCCGAGATCGTGCGTAATCAGCATGAGCGCCATCGACCGGTGCCTATGAAGACTTTTTATCAGATCGAGGACCTGCGCTTGTATCGTTACATCAACTGCGGTGGTTGGTTCATCTGCGATGAGAAGCCGTGGTTCGCAAGATAGGGCCATAGCAATCATGGCTCGTTGACGCATGCCGCCGCTCAAATTGAAAGGATATTCGTGTACCGTCTGTTCGGGCTTGGGCATTCCCACGGTTTGAAGAATTTGGATCGATTCTTCGAGTGCTTGTTTTCTTGAGTATCCTTTGTGAAACCGATAGAGCTCGGAAATCTGATTCCCCACGGTATACACTGGGGATAAAGAAGTCATTGGTTCTTGAAAGATCATAGAGACTTCTCGTCCCTGGACAGCACGCATTTTTTTCGATCCGGGTTTCAGTTTGACGATATCCGTGAAGGTATCGTCAGATTTGTTAAGAATGATCTTTCCGTTCACTATTCGTGCATTGTAGGGAAGGATACCCATAATCGACTGCGCGGTTACGCTTTTTCCACACCCGCTTTCTCCGACGACTCCAATCGTAGATCCTTCGCGTATCTCGAAAGTAACTCCGCGAATAGCCTTTAGCTCTCCCTCTTTCGACACGAAACTTACGTGTAGATTTTCAATGGAAAGTAGTTTGTCGTTCTTCATGGTTGTTATTGATTTGATAGGCGTCATGGCTATACACTCGCGTAAGGATCGGCCGCATCGCGTAGCCCGTCGCCAACAAAATTAAAGCAAATAATGACGACGATAATAAATATGCCGGGCAAGAGAAGCCATGGTGAATTGGTTATGACTCGGATCGCCTGAGCATCCTGCAAGAGAACTCCCCAGCTGATCGCAGGCGCTTGCATCCCGAGGCCGATAAAGCTCAATGCGGTTTCGCCGAGAATCATTCTCGGCACTGCGAGGCTTAATTCGGCGATGATATGGCTGTAGAACGACGGAAGCATGTGCCGGAAAATCAATTTACTTTCACTTGCGCCGTGAAGCTTGGAGGCGAGTACGAAATCCTCCTCTCGAAGGGAAAGCATTTTCCCCCGAACCACTCGAGCTACGCTTGTCCACCCGAGAAGTGAAAGAATGATTACTATGCCGAAGTACATCCTCGTTATCGGCCAATGAGGCGGCAGCGCGGCGCTCAATGCCATCCACAGCGGTAGTGTCGGTATTGAACGGATAAACTCGATAACCCGTTGTATTATGAGATCGACCTTTCCACCGAAGTATCCCGATATACCACCCAGCGATATTCCGATGACGAAGCTGATGACGATACCGACCAGACCGATCGATAGCGATATGCGACTACCGTGGATTATGCGAGATAAGAGATCGCGTCCGAGGCGATCGGTTCCGAGCAGAAAAAGAGGTCCTTCTCCTGCCCCGAACAGATGCAGATCCGTTTCCCACAATCCAAAAACTTTGTACGGATCTCCTTTCACAAAAAAACGTATCGAATACATTTTTGACTTGTCAGGATTGGCGGTACGTTCAAAAGTTTCGGGATTTCTCGTTACCTCGATTTCGTAGACAAACGGTCTAAGGTGAAAATCGCCTTCTGCATCAACGAACTTTGGAAGAGTCGGTGCAATCGACTTGTACTCGGCGTTGTGTCTGTGGGGCGAGTATGGTGCGACGAAATTTGCGAAGATTGCCACGAGATAAAAAAGCCCGAGAACTACAAGGCTACCTACGGCAAGCTTGTGGCGCAGGAATTTCCATTTGATGAGTTGCCATTGCGATGCCATTAATACCGATTGTTCGGTTTGATTATTGCGTGTTTTCTTTTTCTGTTCGGTTGGTTTTGCCTTTGTCATATGTTGCCCTACACCGATTGCCGTATTCTTGGATCTACCCATGCAAGCAGAATGTCCGAGAGGAGAGTTCCTATCACCGTCAATGATGAGAGGATGAGAACGATGCTTCCGGCAAGAAACATATCCTGACTTTTCAGGGCACCGAGAAACACGGGGGAAAGCGTTGGAATGTTCAGTACGAGAGAGACTAATAGCTCCCCGCTTACGAGAGTCGCGAGGATCCAACCGACGCGGCTTACCAACGGATTAATCGCGATACGAAACGGATATTTGAACAGGATTCGCATTGGAGGAAGGCCCTTTGATTTTGCCACCATATAATACGGTTTCTGCAGCTCATCGAGCATATTGGCTCGCATGATTCGAATTCGCCCGCACGTTCCTGCTGTTCCTATAACCACGGCGGGAATCCAAATGTGTTTTATGAGATCGATAAGCTTCCCGAGACTCCATGGAGCTGTTTGATATTCAAGAGAAAATAGTCCTAATTGCACGTTGCCGGTTAATTTGAAGATAGAGTACAGAAGGATAAGAGCGAAAAAGAAATTCGGAATAGCTAACCCGATAAAACCAATAGTGGTAAACAGATAATCTCCAACCGAATATTGATGCGTAGCTGAATAGACACCAATCGGAATCGAGACGAGGTATACGAAAAGAAGCGAAATAAACGAAATGGCAAAACTCGCGGGTAACCGTGCCGCAATGATTTCACCAACAGGTTTTTGCCATTGAAGCGATCTCCCGAAATCGCCTTGGACAATCCCCGATATCCAACCAAAATACTGCGCAACCAGCGGCTTATCGAGCCCGTAGCGATCACGAAGCGCCATTTCCTGTTCGTGAGTTAGGACTTCGCCTTCTTCCATTAAACGGGCTACATAAAACGAGAGAAAATCGCCCGGAGGTGCCTGAATTATTACGAAAGATATTATTGAAATTGCTATTACCGTCGGTATGATGAGCAATAGCCTTTTCGCGATGAATCGCCCCATCGGTATCCCCTGTTAGTATTTGCTTCACAGTATCCGATTATCCGTTGTTCGTCAATAATTGTCTGATAATCGGTTGACATGATAATCATTTGATGGTACGATCGAGAGAAACTATATTTGAGGGAGGACTAATCACATGATGCGAAAGTGGGTTTCATTAATTGCGATATTCTGCATCGCAACAGGCGTCACCTTTGCAGGTGCCGCTGCCGAAGAAGGTACGTCAGAAAAATCTGAATCACCGGATGCTCAGGGCGAACGGGTAGGCCCGACTGTAACGCTCGAATACATCAATCCGCACACCGGCGAGACGGCGGAGAAAACGATCGATGGATTCCGAGAAGCACCGATGCTTACCGAAAGGGTAAATGCCGGAGAGCTTCCGGCTGTAAATGTTCGCCTTCCTGAAGAGCCTCTGGTGATCGAGCCTATCAACGAAATCGGTAAATACGGTGGTACTGCTACGATATTTCGTAAAACCGATCGTCTTACGATGCAGCTGTGGAGACTGAGTTATGAGTTTCTCGTGACGTACACAGGGCCGTATTTGGACAAGGTTATTCCAAATATTGCAAAAAACTGGAATGTCAGCGACGACGCTGAAGAATACACCTTTTATTTACGAAAAGGAATGAAGTGGAGCGATGGACAACCGTTTACCGCAGACGACATTCTTTTTTGGTATGAGGACATTATTCTAAACGATGATCTGTATCCGGCAAAACCGACAACGCTCATTGTAGCCGGAGAGCTC
>CAYLZA010000227.1:0-284 GCA_964387575.1 uncultured Spirochaetales bacterium
ACGAGATCCGTATCTTCGATCGCCATGCGCTCGATATAATCACGTCTCGATCCGAGATAGTTGTAAATCATCTCCTGATAGCCGAGGCCGACCATGAGATCCTTTATCTTGCGTCCGAATCGCTCTTCTTCGGTCAGATGCCCCGGGGTAAACTCGTTCGGCATGATCGGCTCGAAGGCGTTGGTTCCGTGACCGATCATGATATCTTCGACTATGTCGACCTCGTGCAGAAAATCATTTCGGTACGACGGAACGTCGATCTCGATTTCCGCATCACGTATTTC
>CAYLZA010000227.1:294-5349 GCA_964387575.1 uncultured Spirochaetales bacterium
TCACGGCACTCTTCGGCTTCCAGCTTGACGCCGAGCATTTTCCCGATCGAATCGAGCCGAGCGCGTATACCGTGCTGGAAATAAAAGGGAGAAACGATTTCCCGTCCGTACGGGGTATCGTAGGAATACACGGTTTTTACCGGTAGTATCTCGAATCCTGCGTCGGAAAGATCGCAGGCCACTATCGAAACCGCCAGGAAAAGCGAGTCGATATCCGTACCGGTCATCTCTATGAAGAGGTTTTCATCCCCGACTTCCACGGCCCCGAGCCGATTGCTGTTGATAACCGGAGGGAAGCTGAGACATTCGCCTTTCGAGTCCTCGATATACGGAAAGAGATCGAAATCGGAGACGATCGGGCCGAAATCTCGTCCCTTCGGATGATCGGTAACGATCTGCCTGAGCGTCATTTCGCGGGTTTCCTGCAGTGGAACAAAGCTCGTGGATTCGGGATCGGCACCGCGGTAGCGGACGGGATACGTTATGAGATCACTGCGATAGACACCCATGGCGATCGACTTTCGCTTTCGCCCGAAGTTCCAGCACAGTTTTTCCTGCGTCTGTATCACATCCTTGAGCATCGGCTCGTCGATCGGTTTGCCCTCGACCGCAAATGCGGCCACGTACGGTCTGAACGGGCGAATATTCGAATCAACTTCGATGACCCGATCCTTCGCATCCTTCGCCCGATCCGGGGTGGAGAAAAAGTTATATTCCTGATGTTTTCCGCTTCGATATGAACGGATCTGTCTTCCGAGCCCGGCGGTCGACCAGAGATCGGGCCGATTCGTGTCGTTCAGCTCGATTTTGAGAATTCCCTCATCCTCATCAACGTCGTCGAGCTCCGCCTTCGCGACATTGAGATACTCCTCGAGAGTTTCCCTCGATAGTGTCTCGCCGCAGAAGCGGAGGAGTGTTTTTTCGTATAGCTCTATCTTTGGCATTGGTTATCCTTTTCGCCTCATGCGGACTCTCTCGATGTCGTTTGAAAAAAGCTCCCGCAGATCGTCGAGACCGAGTTGCATAAGCGCCATCCGATCGATCCCGAGCCCCCACGCGAGGACCGGTACATCGACACCGAGCGGTTTTGTAACTTCCGGTCGGAAAATCCCGCTTCCCCCCAACTCGAACCATCCGAGCACCGGATGTTTTATGTGTACTTCGATGGAAGGTTCGGTAAACGGAAAGTACCCCGGGACATAGCGAAAATCGGTAGCACCTGCAACTTCAACGGCAAAGAGCTTGAGCAGACCGAGAAGCGTTCTCAGATTCACTTCCTCTCCGAGCACGATACCTTCGGTTTGATAGAAGTCGGCGCCGTGCGTAGCGTCGACCTGATCGTAGCGAAAACATCGTACAACTCCGAAGTATTTGCCGGGCACCTTCGCGGTTGGAAGTTGTTTTGCCGACAATACGGTTCCCTGACTCCGAAGAACCAGCCTTCGCGTAAAGTCGCGATCGAACTCGTATCCCCATCCTCTGCTTCCGGTCGTCCATCCGTCCTGATGCGCCGCGGCCACCTGATTGAGCCACGGCTGCTCGATCCGTTTTGCATGGCTCGGTTCATCCACGTAATACACATCGTGTATGTCACGGGCGGAGTGGAACTGGGGCATAAACAGGGCGTCACCGTTCCAGAATTCGGTTTCCACGAGGGGGCCGTCGAACTCTTCAAAACCGAGCGATACGAGACGATCCTTGACCTCGACGAGATACTCGGCGTATGGATTTTTCCTCCCCGGTAGCCTGTGTGTCGGCGGAACCTGGATGTTGTATGCTCTGAATTGCTTCCCTTTCCATTCCCCGGACCGGAGCATCTCCGGAGTAAGCTCGCCGATCTCCTCCCCGGTCATTCCCGATTTTGCGAGCTCCTCCTTGACTCGTTTCCCCTTCTCGTTTAGCCGATATTCAACCGTTTCGCGCTCCACCACCCGAAACGGCGCACTGGAAGCACCTCGTTTTTTCGCGTTTTCACCGAGGAGTTTTTTTTCCGCCTCCGATACTGCATTCTCCTCGATTTCTCCTTCGGTTTGCGCGCGTTCGAGAAGACTTCGAAGCGTCGAAATCGATTCGGGTTCCTCTCCGTCGCCTGCGAGGTCTCCCGAAGGTACGACGTGTTTTTCCTCGTCCATCCTGAGCACACCTTCTTTCGAAAGCGCGCCGAACGCAGAACCGACGTCCTTGTTGTCGAGACCGAGCTCCTCGACGATCTCGGGTATTGTCAGCTTTTTGCCTTCTCGAACCAGCGCGAGAATCCGCTCTGCCGGCGTACCGTTCTTCGCGTATTCCTTTCCCAGATCGGTAATCTCATATACCGTCTGCGATGTTCTCGATATCTCGTCAACGAGGCCTTTTGCGGTCAGCCAGCTGAGCGCCTGGTTGCACTGCCCGAGATTGAAGCGCAGTTTCTGCTGTAACCCCGCTACGGTGATAACCTCATCCGCATCTATCGATACGAGGATTCGTACCTCGAGCGGGTGAAGACTACGGATATCGATACCCGCCGTTGTTTCTTCGCGTGTCATGTATTTCCTCTCTTTTCGAGCCGCGACGCGAGTGCCCTCAAAACAAAACCGACGTCGCTGACGATGCCGATCGTCTGACTCGAGCCTCGATCGGTGAGCTTTGTTACAACCGCGGGATTGATATCTACACACACGGTGGTAACCCACGAGGGAGTCATGTTACCGACACCGATCGAATGCAGCATCGTCGAGAGCATCATAACGATTTCGGAACCCTCGAGAATCTCACCGTATCTCCGCTGCGACTCGATCATATCATTAATTGTTTCAGGAAGCGGGCCGTCGTCGCGGATCGACCCGGCGAGACAATACGGAATGCCCGAGCGTATCGTTTCGTACATGATACCTCGATCCACATCACCGCTCTCGACTGCATTGTGTATAGATCCATGCCGTCGAATTCGATTTATGGCCCGCATATGATTCCGATGTCCGCCCGCGGACGGTCTTCCGGTCTTCAGATCGAGCCCGAGCGAGGTACCGAATAAAACGCTCTCGATATCGTGGACCGCGAGGGCGTTGCCCGACAGCAGTCCGTGGATATATCCTTCTCGTATCAAAAACCCGACTGCGTCCGCTCCGCCGGCGTGGACGACCACCGGCCCGGCTACCGCAACCACTTTGAGCCCTTCACGACGACACCGGTCGAGCTCCTCCGCGAGCTGTTCCACCGCGACATCCACGCTTCGCTCCGAAGATACTTCTCCCGTCATGAAACCGAAGTTATCGCTTTGCCGGCTCCGCTCCGGAGGGTGCACACGTATCGATTCCGAGCCGCAGACCACCAAATCTCCCTGCGACACTTCGCGAATCTTTTTGCATATCGCCCGGTCCCCATCGATAACGACCACCGCATCCATTCGCTGATTCTCGACAATACGCCAGGCGCGGTCGTAAAACACTTCGGTCCGGTGGTTCGTCGTGGAGTAGAAATCCTCGGGTGCGGTTCCGTCTTTTTCCGACGGTCTGATATCGACCTCGTGTACCCGTTTTTCGAAACAGCCCTGCTCGACGAGCTTGGCGGTTACATCGCTGAGGTGCTCGGAATCGTTACACAGGACATCCAGCTCTATTCGCGAGACCTGGAGATTCGATTTACCGATCTTGAAATCAATAATGTTGTAGTCCGCGCCTTCTTCTATTATCAGACTCAGGTTCGGGGCGAGAATTCCTGAATCGATAAGATGACCTTCGGATATGAAAACTCGGGATTCACTCATTTCTTTTGCCGTTTTGTATGTATTCCTACCTATATTACCGATGAATGTAAAGGCGCATGCCCGCACGATCCAGGGCCCGATTGTGTGGGCAGGCAGCAGCTCTAATAGCGGTTATGCAAACCTCAATCGCCTATGCCGTTTCTTACGATACCACCCGGCTGAACAAGAAATTCGTAATATTCGGACCTATTTGGCCGGGCGGATCGTCGGGAAACGGCATTGAAGCGTTTATGAGCGCCAAGCAATTCAAAATCTAATTTTAGATTTTGAATTGCTTGTGGCAGGTTGACGGGCTCGAGTGCTTGAGGTCATGGTAGGTACCGGCTGAAATGATCCGTCGTGTTATACAAAGGCTCGGTCGCCGGGGGAATCCGGCGCTCTTTCACTACGGTCGGGACAATCTCTGGACGAACCGGTACGTATCGACGCATGTGCTCAACGCACATATCGACTCGACGATCGATGACGCGAGCCGTCGTCCCGAAATAATCGACGCGGGCTGCTCCGCCGTCATCGAACGAGCCGGTGACGCGCCGGGAAACCGGCTCCTCGATCTCGGGTGCGGTCCGGGTCTTCATGCCCAACGGTTCGCAGATGCGGGATTCGATGTAACGGGAATCGATTTTTCACGCACATCGATCTCTTTCGCACGTAGGCGGACGCAAAAACGTACGATACCAGGAGGAGGCTCGGTCCGCTTTCGACGACGCGATTATTTGAAGCGAGAGTTACCGCGCGGGTTTGCGATCGTCACGTTGATCTACGGAAATTTCTGCGTAATTTCGACCGAACAACGCTCGAGGCTTCTCGAACGAATCTACGCGTCGCTTCTTCCGGGTGGTTATTTCGTATTTGACGTGTTTACCCGACGTTATGTCGATAAACAGCTCATAAAAAATGACTGGTATGTCTCGAGTCGAGGCGGTTTCTGGCATCGCGGCGATCATCTCGTACTCGAGGAAAGCCATGCATACGAAAACGAGACGGTTTTCGAAAACCGATATACGGTAATTCCCGCGTTCGGACGGGTTCGGACGTATCATATCTGGTATCGACCGTATACTCCCGAGGAAATTCGGGAAACCGTCGCGCAGGCAGGATTTACCGAGATAGAGCTTCGCGGAAACCCGTCGGGCTCTCCCTTCGAATTCGAGCGTGCCGACGCGGATCCGGAAAACCACGAGTGGATCGGCGTGCTGTGTCGCAAACCGCCCGAAAGCGAGTTATGACAGGGCCTCCTCTTCGCTCACCTCGCGTTGTCCGGATGCCCGCTCGGGAGCGTTCACGATCTCCGGTTTCGCGTTTTCTAT
>CAYLZA010000228.1:0-5341 GCA_964387575.1 uncultured Spirochaetales bacterium
TGCCGATCAGCGATCGAACACCCGAAACTTGGTCTCGAGGGTACCCCTCTTTCACTTCGGGACCTACCTGCATTCGAAATTGTGTCTCTCCGGCCTCTCCGACGATCAATACCTCATTCCGCGGATCATCGATCATCACCAACTCCTCACTGGCGAGATCCCTGCTGACCGCTCGGGATGATACGGCGATCCTGCCGTCAGGGCCACGCGACAACTGCGTCGGCACTGTATCCTCTCTTCGGAGCCACCTGGATTTACCCGTGCGAAGATCCAGTGCGCCGACGATTTTCGGAGAAACGGCTGCTTCCGAGGTGCAGGTGTAGTAGAGAGCTCCGTCATATGCAAACCAGGGAATCGTAGTGGCCTTCTCCACTTTTGTACCGATGAAATCGAGCAATTTCGATCCATGCCCGTTAAACACCATTATCCGGGCGGCACTTCCGCCGGTCACACCAACGATCATTTCGCGTTTACCGTCACCATCTATATCCCACAAAATTCCTTGATCGAAAACAAGCGACTCGTTGGAGGTGAACGTCGATATCGTTTTCCCGGTGTCGGTACGTATGTCTATCCGGTCGGGCCATACAAGGATCTGCTCGTTATCGGAATTCCCCGTTACATCCCCTACTAATAGGTCGCGGGCACCTGCGGTACCATCGATGAGAAGGGAATGGCTGTAGGTCCTCACGTGAGATCGCGAAAACGAATCCGCCTTGTATAACGACATTGGATCATAAACTACCGTTTCCGGTTGCGAAAAACCGTAGCATGCTGTGCCGACCAGGAAAAACGCACATGCTGCTACCGCCGCCGCTTCAAGTCTTATAATCAACTTCGATTTCATGAACTTTCCTTTGGAATGGTGATTTTGACTGATGTACCGCTTTGCTCTCGACTTTCGATCGAGATCCGGCCACCCATTTTGTCGATAAGCGATCGGCATAGTGCTAATCCAATGCCGAATCCACCACTTTTTTCTTTCGTCGTATAAAACGGATCAAAAACGCGATCGATTGATTCAGCCGGGATTCCGCATCCGGTGTCATGTATCATGATCTCTATATTGTCTCCCGCATCGGTGGCCGTAACGGAAACGCTACCATCCTCATCGATCGCATCATATGCGTTGCGTAATACATTCGCGATAATCGCGTACAAATCGCCGGGATGCGAAACAACCGCAAGCTCCCCAAGAGCATCAACAGACAGCTTAACCGCCTGACACGCCGTTCGCGGGATCGCGGAGTCTACGGTGTGTACCAATTCTTTTATACGTACCGTTCGCGGTGCACTGCCGGACGGTTTGAACAGCTCCCGTAAACGCGAAACAACCGACGCGATTACTTCGGCTCCGTTTCCGATGCTCTCGAGAATACTCTTCGCCTCGCGATACTCATCGTCGCAACTCATTCGTTCAGATCGATCTTTTTTCTCCGATGCACGTTCATAGAGCGAGCGTACATCTCGCTCTAAAAACTCGAGATTACCGATCATGTGATTCAACGGATTATTGATCTCGTGCGCTATCGACGCCGAAAGATTTGCGAGCAACTGCTGTTGTCTCTGCTCCATGAGATTCGCACTCACGGTCGCCAGTCGCTCATTGAGCTCCCTGGTTTCTTGAAGCGCATGACGAACGCGAAGCTTTTCGGAGTTGGTCCGTATAACCTGGTTATAGAGAAACCCGAAAAGCACGGCAACGCCGAGCACCGCGGCGAAAAGCCACGGCGCTTCGCCCTGTATACGCGAATAGAGGAAATACATATCAGCCGTAGTAATCGGTACCGAAATCAGCCCAACGACATCGAGCGAAGCAAACGGCAGAGCAAACAATGCGATGAGAGCGATCTGTATTGCGAGGACAAAAACAACCGAGACCTCTGGTAAACCACCGACAACAAAGAAGTATGGAAAGTACAGTCGAATCGTCAGAAGATGAATTACCGAACAAACTATAATCGCATATGCGCGGAGGTGTCCTTTCTTGCATCTCCGAGTAGTCGAAAGCAAGGAAACGCCGATACAAACGATCCCGAGAATTATTACAGGTATATGTCGCGGAATCACAAAAGCGGCCATGGTAACCGCGACGGACAGGAGACCTGCATACACCCATGCGAGAACTGCAAACGGGATTTCCGCGGCGGCCTCGCGATACGTCGATTCAGTTTCGCCGATTATCACCGGTGTGCTCCCCGGTTATGTATCCATATTCCCGGAGCTTCGATCGAATCCCGGGTCTGCTCATCCCCACACGTCTAGCCGTTCGAGATATATTTCCAGCTTCCTGCTCATAAATGTTGGTTATGATAAACCGCTGTAACCGGCCGATCCGCTCGGTCAGATTTATCGATTCGCTATGATCAACCGATAGGAGCTCCTCGGCGAGCGTCTTGATTGAAGGAACGGTGTCGGCGGCGACTTCCACGTTCGTCGTCACCTCGCTTTCACCGTCCGGATAAATCGCCGCCTTGACAAGATCGTCATCGGCAAACGGTTCCTGCGTCAGTCGGGACATCGCGACGAGACGTTCGAGCACGTTTTGCAGCTCCCGAACATTTCCCGGATAGTCATATTCGTGGAGTCGTTGCATCGCATCCGGAGTGAATTCAGGTAGAAATATCCCTCGCGCTTCCGCAATCCGTTCGAGAATCGGTACGATATCCTTTCGTCGATGCCGTAACGGCGGAAGCCGGATTTGAAATGCGCTTACCCGGTGGTACAGATCCTCGCGAAACGTTCCCCGCTGCACTTCAGTTCTCAGATTCTTATTGGTTGCCGAAATCAATCGTACATCGACGTGCCGTTCCTTTATCGCACCAAGAGGTATGAAAGTGCCGAATTGCAGCACCCGAAGAAGCTTTGGTTGGAGTGAAAGCGGCAACTCACCGATCTCATCGAGAAAAAGCACACCACCATCCGCGAGCTCCAGCAACCCCTTCTTCGGATGAGCGGCACCGGTAAAAGCGCCCGCTTCATAGCCGAAAAGCTCGCTTTCGAGCAAACCCTGCTGCAGAGCGGCGCAATTTACCGGGAGAAACGGTTTATCCCTTCGCGCCGAAAACGTGTGTACGACGCGAGCGAGAAGCTCTTTTCCGGTACCGGTCTCGCCGGAAATAAGCACCGGCTGAGTCCCCGCCGCGTAGAGCTGAGTCAGCTCTTTAACCCGGTTCATCGCCGGATCACTTCCCGTAAATACGTCGAAAATCGGCTGTTTACCTGCCTTCAAAAGTCGATTTTCCTCCACGAGAAGCCGATTCTGTACACGAATCTGTTCCTGCAAATCGCTATTCGTCCGGACCAGCTCGAGCCGCTCACATGCCCGGAGAACATGTTGCAGAAGAACATTTGGTGAAACAGGTTTTACCAGATACTTGTAGACGAGATTCGAGTTGACTGCATCTATCAGATCTTCGGAATCGGTATATGCCGAAATAACGATAGCCAGAAAATCGTCGGTGATTTTGCGTGTCGCCCGCACGAGATCGATACCATTCATAACCGGCATCTTCTGATCGGTCACAAGGATATCAAAACGATTTTCTTTGCAGTGCTCGAGCGCCGTGTTCGGATCCGTAAATATCTCGGTGTCGTAGTCCGACAAAACGCGTTTTACATACTCTGCGTTTTCCCGAACATCATCGACAATGAAGATCTTGATCGGCATTTTCGGGTATTATACCAAAAAAAGAGGATACATAAAGAGAAAATATTACGATCATTCGGCAACGGAATCGGAAATTCACAAAGTAGCGTTACCTGCGAACGGTAGCGCGCTACGGCAACCGCAATTTCAGAGTTTCTTATGAATTTCTAACTGAAAAACAATTTCGTTCGCTTCCGCGCCCCCGTTTCGGCGAAACGGTAGTGTATTACATGGCGAAATGGTAGCGTAAGCTTTGACGTTATGGTAGTGTCTAAGCAGATTAATACCGTTCGTTTTTCGACGAACGAGACATAGCCGAAGACGACCGTTCGCCCACGACATAAGATTGGAGGTTTGTGAGCCATTGAAATATCAATCCCGAATCGTAGACAAGGAGCTCGATGAGCTGATGGCGGAGCTTCCGGCAATTGCTCTCGAAGGTCCTCGCGGTGTAGGTAAAACGGCGACTGCCGAACGGCGTGCCGGTACGGCGTATTACCTCGACGATCCGGCGCAACGAGCATTAGCCGAAGCGGATGCCCGACAGGTCCTGACGGGCAAATCTCCCGTGCTGATTGATGAGTGGCAGCGGGTTCCGGAGGTATGGGACGCTGTACGCCGAGCCGTGGATCGTGGGGCTGGTCCGGGAAGCTTTCTTCTCACGGGCTCGACTACTCCGTCGTCGGCGCCTACACATTCAGGCGCCGGAAGGATCGTTACCGTCAAGATGCGTCCGATGTCTTTAATCGAGCGTGGAATCGTCGAGCCGACGGTAAGCCTGTCGACATTGCTGGAAGGCGGACGCGAGGATCTTGCAGGAGCTTCCGATATGAAACTGGCTGATTACGTAAGAGAAATCATTTGTTCTGGGTTTCCAGGAATCCGTATTTTGTCTGGGCGGGCTTTGCGCCGTCAATTGGACGGCTACCTGGCGAGAATCATGGATACCGATTTTCAGGAACAGGGACATGCCGTGCGCAAACCCGAAGTGCTTTCCGCCTGGATACAAGCATATGCCGCCGCTACGGCCACGACGGCGTCCTTTGAGACTATCAGAGACGCCGCTACCGGCGGTTACGGAGACAAACCCGCAAAGACAACCACCCAACCATACCGGGACATACTGCGGAAATTGTGGATTGTCGATCCGGTATCGCCATGGTTGCCGTCACGAAATATATTGAATCGCCTCGGCCAAGCTCCCAAGCACCATCTGACGGATCCGGCGCTCGCCGTTCGGATACTCGGTCTTGATTCGGATGCATTGCTTTCCGGAGAAGAGTCTTCCGTTAGGGTTCCGAGAGACGGCTCCTTACTCGGCAACATCTTTGAGTCCATCGTCACGTTGTGCGCTCGCGTCTACGCGCAGGCTGCGGATGCACGAATCGGCCATCTGCGCCTACAAGGCGGACGAAGGGAAATCGATCTCATTATTGAGCGAGCGGACCGGAAAGCGTTGGCCATGGAAGCGAAGCTGAGTGGAACGGTTGATGATGAAGACGTCAAAAACCTGCTCTGGCTGCGAGAGCATCTCGGTACAGACTTGCTCGATGCGATTGTTGTGAATACCGGACCTAACGCCTATCGCCGGCTCGACGGAATCGGCGTCGTTCCTGCGGCGTTGCTTGGTGCGTAGCAATCAACAACCGCCTGACCACACTGGTGTGGTCAGGCGGTTTGTGGGTAGCGCCC
>CAYLZA010000229.1:0-5335 GCA_964387575.1 uncultured Spirochaetales bacterium
CGCGACCAACCAGATGCCTCCGGACAGGAGCCCCGACAGATCACCGCCGGTTATCGGACCATCGATGAGCCGTTTCGTCATATACGGTACGGCCAACCCCGCGCCGGTATGCACCAGCATGAGTAGCGAAGCGATCACCAGTCTCCCTGAGTACGGTTTTACATACGAGAGCAATCTCCGGATGACATGCGGTTTTATCGTGCTTTCTTCCTGATCTCCGAACGAGCGAAGGAGCCCCCTCGGACCTCCCATCCCCGCTCCTATTCCTGCACCACCCGTTCCGATCATACGTCCTCTTCCGATTTCAGCTGATGCTCGACGATCTCCCGATAGAGCGGGCTCGTTTCGAGAAGCACATCGTGCGGCTTTTTGCCGTTCGATCCGGACGCAGTCGCGGCGATTCGACCATGATCGAGCAATATGATCCGGTCCGATTGACGCACCGTAGATAATCTCTGTGCAATGACCACCGCGGTTCTTCCCTCCAGGAGCCGTTCCATCGCCCGTTGAATCCGACGCTCCGTGTCGGTATCGACGCTCGATGTTGCGTCATCGAGAATCAGGATCTCCGGATTCTTGAGCAGAGCCCGGGCAATGGAGATACGTTGTTTCTGCCCACCTGAAAGCGTTACGCCCCGCTCACCGACCATCGAATCGTATCCTCCGGATAGCTCGGAAACAAAATCGTGTATCCCCGCCGCACGGGCTGCGGCAACAATTTCGTCCTCACTCGCATTGAGCTTTCCGAACGCGATATTCTCCCTGATCGTTGCGGCGAAAAGAACCGTGTCCTGAAGCACGATACCCACATGCGATCTCAGCGAACGGAGGGTAAGCTTGCGGATATCGATACCATCGAGAAGAATTTTCCCTCCGGTGGGATCGTAGAATCGTGGGATGAGATTGATTACCGAGGATTTTCCCGATCCGGTCGCGCCGAGAAGCGCCACCCGCTCTCCTTGCTTGATTTCGAAATCAAGATCCTCGAGCACGTTCGCACCGTCCGGATATGCAAACGAGACGCGTTTGAATACGATGTCACCGGAAACGTGTGCAATATCGCGAGCACCGGGGGCATCTTCGATGTCCGGGGTCAGATCGATTATCTCAAAAATACGCTCCGCCGACGCCGAAGCCTGTGCAACGGCGGCGATTACCCACCCCAGTCGTCTGACCGGTATGAGAAGCTGAGACACATAGGTGGAGAACGCGACGAGCTCCCCGAGCGTGAGCGAGCCGCGTATCACGAGCGACCCGCCGTAGATCAAAACGATTACTGTTCCCGCGCCGGCGAGAAGCTGCATGAGCGGAAGATAGAGCGCCCGTAGTCGCGCCTCGGTTCGCTGAACCGAAAGCAGCCTGCGATTGTACCGGTCGAACCTCCTGAACTCCGCATCTTCTCTCCCGAACGCTTTGACGATTCGGGCACCACGGATGTTTTGTTCGAGTCTCGACGTCAAATCCGCTTCCCGGTCACGGATTTTCATCGACAACGGTCTGAACAGCGAGCTGAACTTATACGCCCCGATCGAGAGAAACGGAACGATGACCAACGTTGCAAGCGCGAGACGCGGGTTGATAATAAACATCGCCGTGCCGAATCCGAGGATAAGCGTCGTCATCTGAACGAGATGGAGTATCGACCGACCCGCGAGAAATCGGATTCTATCGACATCACGTATACTACGGGCAAGCAGCTGCCCGGTTTCGGTGGTATCGTGGAAGTTGAACGAGAGCACCTGGAGCTTGGCATGAAAGGTATTGCGAATATCGAATGCCACGCTTTGCGAAGCGCTTTCGGTCAATCGTCCCGAGAGAAACGTAAAGAATCCTCGGAGCACGGCCATACCGAGCAGAACCGACGAACCGCGTATGATGATCGACGACTGATCTGCGCGAATACCGAAATCCACGATCCTACGGATAATATCGGGGATGAGGATGCTGACTCCGTTGGCGAGGAATACCGATAGATATGCACCGGCAACGAGGATCCAGTACGGCTTGAGATAGGAGAGTGCACGAAGTGCGTATTGTGTTCGAGGGGATCCGTGCGACGCGATACCCATTGATGCTTCGTTCATCAATTGCCCGGTATGAATGATTGTATCATTGCGTAATAAAACCGGCAATCGACCCGACCACACTACAAGAGTTCCAAATGTGACGCGCCGATTTGGTCTCTTCCCGTAACTACCGGACGGCTACCCAGATGCGACCGCCGGCATTGTGTGCGAAATGCCCGATCTCGAATCGCGAGAAGACGTCCGAACGCATCGACGGCGTAGCCGGAGCCTAAGTGAGGACGTCTTCTCGCGAGGCGATTGATGTGGAATGTCCGATCGCTGTCCCGGCGGGTTGTCGAGTGACGGTCCGGGCTATACTATACATTCGATATGATCAACATGACGATTCACGCCGATGAACCGGCCGGGATAATAAGCAGGCACATCTTCGGGCATTTTTCGGAACATCTCGGACGATGCATCTACGACGGATACTGGGTCGGAGAGGATTCGGCCATCCCGAATACCCGCGGTATTCGTACGGATATCGTCGACGCGCTCAAACGAATAGGGACTCCCGTGCTCCGCTGGCCCGGCGGGTGCTTTGCAGATGATTATCACTGGGAAGACGGTATCGGTCCTCGCGACCGAAGGCCCTCGATGGTGAACACCCACTGGGGAGGCGTAGTAGAGACAAATCACTTCGGGACGCACGAGTTTATCGATCTGTGCGACCAACTGGAAACCGAGCCCTATATCTGCGGCAATGTCGGAAGCGGGAGCGTGCGCGAGCTTCGAGACTGGGTGGAATACATCACCGGTGGTCCTGAATCGCCGATGGGAAAGCTTCGTGGCGAAAATGGACGAGATCAACCGTGGCCGCTAACGTTTGTGGGGATCGGTAACGAAAACTGGGGATGCGGCGGTGATATGCGTCCCGAGTATTACGCAGATCTGTATCGACGATTTGCCGGCTACGTGAGGAAGTCCGGCGGCAAAGGTATCTATCGCATAGCCTGCGGCGCAAACCGGGACGATTACCGGTGGACCGAAGTCCTCATGGATCGCGCGTCGAAGCATTTCGAAGGTCTGAGTCTTCATTACTACACCCAGTACCCGAATCTGGAGGGAGTATCCAAATCGGCGACCGAATTCGACGAGCTCGAATGGTTTTTGACAATGAAAACCGCCGTAGAGCTCGAAGAGATACTCGATCGTCATATCACCATTATGGATCGCTACGATCCGGCGCAGCGTGTCGGGCTCATTGTCGATGAATGGGGTACGTGGCACGATACCGAACCGGGAACCAACCCACGGTTTCTCTATCAGCAGAATACCGTTCGGGACGCGGTCGTCGCCGCTCATCAGCTCAATCTGTTCGCCGGCAGATGCAATCGGGTATATATGGCGAATATCGCTCAGACGGTGAATGTGCTTCAGTCGATGATTCTGACCTCGGGAGAGAAGATGATTCTCACCCCGACATACCACGTTTTTGATCTCTACCGGGCACATCAGGAGGCTGAATTGTTACCCGTTACCGGTCAGCGGGGAGTGTATGAGTACGGCGGAGACGGAAAAGCGGCGGCTCTCGGAATCGGTGGTGCGATACCCGCTTTGAGTTATCTCGCATCGAAGAACGGGCACGGGAGTATCCACATCACATTCGCCAACATGCATCCGCATAAGGCGCTCGAAATTTCGTGTGCCGTCAGGGGGACAACCGAATCGTTGTTACCCTCCTCGCGAATCGTTACCGGTGAATCGATGACCGACCGCAATACGTTCGATACTCCGAACATGGTAACCCCCGTCGAGCACGAGAGATGGAACTGGGATGGGAACCGGGTTTCGGGTATCATACCGGAACGCTCGGTTGTCTCTATTACACTCAAAACCGCAGGAGATGAGGTATGACATCAAGAGAACGGGTATATGCATCGCTCGACGGAAAGCTCAAGGGAAGGGTTCCGCGCCATCTCTGGACACTTCCCTGGGCCGAACGAAATCACGGAGAAAAACTTCGGGAGATACGCGAACGTTTTCCGAACGACATCGTATCTGCACCGGTGAGCTACAAAACACCGACGCGAGAAAGCGGTGACCCCTACGAAGAAGGAATCTATCGCGACGAATGGGGGTGCACCTTCCGCAATATTCAAGCCGGCGTTATCGGGGAAGTTAAATTTCCGCTTATCGAATCTCTCGATGATTTGAGCCCGCTTCGAGCTCCCGAAGAGCTATTGACGTTTGATATCGACAAGATCAACGATTTCTGCGCGCGGACCGACTCATTCGTTATTCAACCGACCTGTGCGCGCCCGTTTGAAAGGCTGCAGTTTCTACGGAGCTCACAAAATCTCTATATCGATCTTGCGGAGCTCTCCATGTCCGAAGAGGAACACGAGGCCGATCGGCCGGGAGGTCTCACGACGCTCCTCGATACGATACATGATTTCTACAAACGTGAGCTTACCCGATGGGCACAGACGGACGTGGATGCGCTCTTTTTTATGGATGACTGGGGCTCGCAGAAAGCGCTGCTGATATCTCCCGATCTGTGGCGTAAACTCTTCAAACCTCTCTACCGCGAGTATATCGATATTGCGCACAAAGCGGGCAAACGAATATTCATGCACTCCGATGGGTACATCGTCGACATCATCCCCGATCTCATAGAGCTCGGTCTCGATGCACTCAACTCGCAAATCTTTTGTATGGGTATCGAGCGGCTCGCGAAGTTCAAAGGCAAGATCTGTTTCTGGGGCGAGATCGATCGGCAGCATCTTCTCGCCGAGGCGACGGTAGACGAGGTTAAACATGCGGTCGAACAGGTCAAAGATCATCTCTTCGAAGACGGTGGGATTATCGCACAGTGCGAGTTCGGACCAGGTGCGCGTCCCGAAAACGTTCGCGCCGTGCTTCAGAAGTGGGATGAGTTGACCTCACTGCAAAAGTAGCACGATATTTCACGACGACAGGAGAACGAATCATGGATGTGTATAAAGCGATCGAAAAACGTCACAGCTACCGCGGTGTCTACAAGGACAAGGAAATATCACGAAAGGATCTCAGGAAAATCGCCGATGCCGGGCTCAAGGCGCCGTCCGGGTACAACGATCAAACAACCTCGATCATCATCGTCGACGACAAGGAGACGATCGAAAAGATCGGAACGATTCTCGGGAATGATCATCTGAAAACCGCGCCCGCCGTTTTCGTCGTTTGCATGGAAAAAGACTCCGGGCGAAGAGAGCTACATTTCGGTGTCCAGAATTATGCAGCGGTCTGCGAGAATATTTATCTCGCAGTCGTTGATTCCGGAT
>CAYLZA010000230.1:0-1511 GCA_964387575.1 uncultured Spirochaetales bacterium
AATCATGACGCGCGAAAATCGCCCAAAAACGGATTTTCTACTTGCGGAAAGTAGGATTAATCTTATATGCAAAACGATTTTGTGATATTATTGAGCAAATATTATTAAAAAATTCCTTGGAGGAAATCATGAAAAAAAGCCTATTTATTTTAGTAATGGTTACTTTGGGTTTGCTTTTTTTCAGTTGCGAGTGGGAGTTTCCATCTCCAGATGAGGACCTCGGCGCAATTACCGTCCGATTCAACGACAATGTGACGGCAAGCACGATTGAACCTACACTGGATATGACAATTGCCACTTACGACATCACACTCGTCGGCCCTGGCGATACCATCACTCAGAGTGTAGATAGTAGTACATCGTCGGTCACTTTCGATTCTTTAGAGCCGGGAGAATGGATCGTGGATGTCGATGCCAAAAACGCTGATGATCCTCCGGTGATTGTTGCCACCGACAGCGTTACCGTGACGGTAGTCGCCGGGGAAACAGCTATCGCGAACATAACAGTTGTGCCGGTTACAGGACAAGGAACGCTTGATGTCACGATTGAATGGCCGGACGGCGTGATTGGCACGCCAGCCATACAGGCAGCACTTGCTCCGGACGGCGGAACTGCGCAAGATATATCAAGCTTTTTTGTCATTAATACGAGTGGTGCCCCCGATACCGCCGTCTATAGCGATACTTGGGACAGCGGCTATTATACCTTATCTCTCGACCTTTTCGATGACACAACTGTCGTGTGGGGAGCGACGGTAGCGGTAAGGATAATTGAAGGGCAAGTCTCCTCGGCAATATACACACTAAGTGAATCAGATATGAATCTCGTCGACGTCGGATCTATCGAAATCAATATAGGAGCCGACCTGCAAAATCCATACACAGTGACGTTAACCGGACACCAATCGACAATTACGACTGACGACGATATGACCGTCAATGTGAGCTTGGACCCTTCCGATCCTCCTGACTGGTACCAATGGTA
The DNA here is from genome assembly GCA_964387575.1 of uncultured Spirochaetales bacterium. Classification (GTDB taxonomy): domain Bacteria; phylum Spirochaetota; class Spirochaetia; order ARS1246; family ARS1246; genus CAYLZA01. The sequence continues at coordinate 986 of CAYLZA010000230.1, forward strand.
TATCAACAATCAACTGCAGTCAGGAGTGAATGGGCCAAGCATAACTATTGGTCCCTCGGGAATTGTATTAGGTGACGGTAACTACCGGTTGGATGTACTCGTCAAGCGAGGTGTGACGATAAGCTCATCGAGCGTAACTTTCTCAGTGATTGTTTTAGAAGTTGGTACAGCTAAATGGGTATTCCCTACGGGCGGTCCGATTGAATCAAGTCCCGCCATAGATAGCGATGGGACGATTTACGTCGCTTCACATGACTTCAGCCTATATGCGATCAATCCGGACGGCACGCAAAAATGGTCCTTCCCGACCGGGGATTTAATAAGCTCTTCACCGGCGATCGATACGGACGGGACGATCTATGTAGGGTCGGAAGACGGAAATCTATACGCGGTAAATCCGGATGGGAGCGAAAAGTGGTCATTTACGACTGGTGGCGGCATCTTTTCGAGTCCGGCGATTGGTACCGATGGAACCATATATATTGGCTCTCGCGATTACAATCTGTACGCAATAAACCCGGACGGA
>CAYLZA010000230.1:1521-5326 GCA_964387575.1 uncultured Spirochaetales bacterium
CCATATAGTACGGAAAGCGACTGGAGCAGCCGATTCCCGAGATGAACACCATCTTTTCCAGTGAAAAATGGTCATTTCTTACTACGGGTGTTATATGGTCCAGTCCAGGAATCGCAAATGACGGTACAGTTTATATCGGATCGGAAAATGGCGATTTTTACGCGCTAAATGCAGACGGCAGCGAAAAGTGGTCGTTCGTCACACCAGGGGCGGTATTCTCAAGCGCAGCAATTACGTCGGACGGTACGGTATACATCGGGTTGGGAGACAATCTATATGCCCTCGGAGCGGACGGGGCTGAACTGTGGTCGTTTGTTACCGGCGGTGGCATCATAGCTAGTCCAACCATAGCCTCCGACGGGACAATCTACGTTGGTTCGTGGGATACGATACTGTATGCGATTAATCCCGATGGAAGCGAGAAATGGACGTTTGCGACCGGAGATGCAATATATACGGGTCCCACTATCGGAGAGGACGGCACAGTATATACTGGATCAAAAGATAAGAATCTGTATGCCATTGGGACAGATGGAAATGTGAAGTGGACGTTTACGACCGGAGAGTGGGTAGTTTCCTGTCCTGCAATCGGAAATGACGGTACGGTATATTTTGGTTCAGGCGACTCGAATCTTTATGCGGTAATCGACAATTCGGGAGGCTTAGCGAATAGTCCGTGGCCGATCTTTCATCATGATCTTAAACACACCGGTCAACAACCGTAGTCACGACTTGCTATAAAATAAGCGTGCGATAGTGGCGCTCGTCGCGCCAATTCAGTAAACATCACTATCGCACGCTCTTTTTTTGTAAGGTATAGAAAAAAACCGCCTCATTACATTTCTCATGTTCTATACAATTTAACATCTTGGGGCAAGCATTGCGGAAATGGTTCGGTCTATTCTATACGATCAGATTTATCGACAGTATCGATTTGAATATCGGTATCGTTGGTGGGGATTGACGATTTGTGATCGATCTACGCTTCACTGGTACATATCAAAGCGAAAATATATTATTAGCCACCATGTGCCGTTGGATGCGGTTAATGTTACTAATCTGTACGATTGCAATATTTGGCGCGTGCCCGTACCCGTATCCGCGATTTAATAACCTCAATGACCCGATTGGGATGTATAAGGCTGTAGATGTAATGTGGAATATTAGTTATGGGACGTCTGTTTATGTAAACGAAGTTCACCCATCTGCTAATGGACAAGCAGGATTTTTTTACGATTCTGCACAAGCTTCATTTGACCAATTTTCAAATGGCGGAGTTGGCGGACGACCTCCCGATTTCGGTCGTCATATCACACTAGAAAGCCAAACAGATCCATTACCTTTTTATATGCTTATTCATTACTTGCGGCTTTTTTTCCCAATCACCCACGAAGTATCGCTTCGTTCGTCAGGGACGTGCGAAGGGGATTTTGTGGATGTTCCTTTTTCTTACACATGGAATTCGTCATCAGTAACGCAGGTCACGTTGCCTTATCGTGCGAAAATTCACGGTTCATCGATTTCGAAACTAATTTTGGACGATCTACTGATTCCTGGCGAATTAATACTTATAGATGCCGCAGTGACGTCAGAGCACGACTTTCTTGGTGGATCAGGAATGCTGGTTTTTCATTCTGGATTTCCGAATTTTCTATTGTATTTTGCATTTGACCACAACACCGGATATACGTCTCTTGTTTATCAGCGATTCGGGGAAGGCGATAACGGAGATTTTGTAACTGACGGATATTTCGGTGAATATTGCTGGATTATTTTTCCAACCGACGACGTGTCGGTTCCATAACGCCGTAAGCGTAATGAGATTTTTCACACACAGTTTTATCTCAAATACTGAGTAAGAGCGTCATTATGGTGTATGAGTTATTTTGCTTGGCGGCGACAGGTATAAATAACGAGCACAACTATTGATCAATCACACAATCCAGTGATCCGGCCATGTAAACTCGCCTTTGTAGTGCGTTTTTTTTAGCCACTCGAGGTCTTCGCGCCAACGGCGTACGGAAGCCGTCATCTTATCGTGTTCCATCCCAAGGCTGGCAAAAGCTGCGATATGATTCGCGACTTTCCATAGCCCGAGGTCTGTTACCGCTCGTTCGAGAGATAATCTTCTTTCGTTAAGCGTGGCGCTACTGTTGACAGTGTATCCATACTTCGTCCGAATCTCCGATTGTTCCGGCCAGTTTTTGAAAAAGCCGGTACGTGACTTTTTCAAACTATCCACTATTTGAGATAGAACTTTCCTAATGATTATCAGCCGCTCCTTCGCGGCGGGATCATAGTACTCACCCCGACTTGAAATACGATGTATAATCGACAATCCATCTTGGACAGATTTAAGCAAGCCGTTACCAAGCTTAATCAGCTCCGACGGTTTCTTTCGTTCAAAACAGGCCACGAATTGACGGATCGAGCTATCCCTCATGGTTTTTACGATTGAATTCAGGCTTCTTTGATCTGTCGGTAGAGGTTTAGTGAGTTCGGTAAGAAGCAGCTGAAGACCGGGATGTTGCTCCCTTGATGGGTCCCACTCTCTTGAGAGAACCGGCTGACCAAAAAGAAGCTTGGCGAGGAATTGCTCTTGGCTGAAGCAACGATCAGGCGCGATAGCAGGTCGGATCTTACGAAGCATTTGGGTGTCGAAACCTGTTCGTCCCACGACCACGAACGCAATCACATCACCGGGTTGGGGAACACGAGTATCCGCTTTCTGCTTGGCGACCCATTGCGCGAGAACTTCTGCGGCATACGGTCCGTCTCCTGTCACAACAACGCGAGAGCCTTCAATAATCACGTTCGGGTCAGGAATATCGTGGCGCTCTGTGTCCGACATTGTTGACATGTTACGTTAGTTCGTCGAATACATCAAATCCCTTCGTGTCGTATCATACCCCCGGCTCGCTAACCGCCGCATCGCCGAGCGAACCGCTGGGACTGCCGGCCAAACTGCCTCCCGAACCGCTTCCTCGATTACCACCCCCGGCTCGCTAACCGCCGCATCGCCGAGCGAACCGCCCGGACTGCCTCCCGAACCGCTGCCGCGATTACCGCCCCGGCTGCGGCCCCCGCCGTCACCGCCACCCTCCTCCGTAAAACGCCCGCACGGCTCGCGCCCCTCCCACGGTTCGTAGTCGGGGTCGGGCTCAGGGATGATCGCCTCGATTTCCCGCTGCCACTCGGACAGCAGCCCCGAAAGCTACGCCCGCCGGTCCGGGGCGGTGGCGACGAGATTGACCGTCTCTCCGATATCCTCTGCGAGGCTGTACAACTCCTCATGCCCGTCCTCGAAGAAGCGGATCAGCTTCCAGTCGCCGCAGCGGACCGACGCTCCCGGCGTGCCGCCCTGGTTCCCGTAGGGGGGATTACACAGCGAGAAAAATCGCTTATTGCGCGGTTTCGCGAAAAGGTTCAGGTAGGAGTGAAAATAATAATTCAGTATTCAACCGTCCAGTGCATCGGCAACGGCTTTCGGATCGCGCTCGACCACCTTCAACAACGCTCGTGCCGGGCCGCCCGGAGAGCGCCGTCCCTGTTCCCAGTTTTACAGCGTTGAAACACTCACCCCGATCATCATGGCAAACTCAGACTGCGACTTTCCAAGAGGTTACGATCGCCGTCAATCATCAGGCGGCTCGAACGCTTCGGTACAAAAACACTTATCGCTCATCGGTCACCCCGGTCGGTTGCGTCCCTCCGGCCGTCCGTAGCCGTCGGGGCAGCGGGGGAGCGCGCGGGCAGGGATGCCCGCGCGCAGGGCGGGGGAAATGGGGGAGGAAAAAGAGCTTGT
>CAYLZA010000231.1:0-5325 GCA_964387575.1 uncultured Spirochaetales bacterium
AGGTTAAATTATAAAATACCGGGCCTTAATGTTTGGCCTAAAAGAATCGGCTCCGCTCGCGAATCATGCTCATAGTCGAGATCGCAGATAACCTCGCCGTCGACGATCCCCACGCTAACGGCCGCCACCTGTCCGAGGAGAAAGTCCTCCGGTCGCGGGGCGTTACCGTGGCTCGTGGCCGCGCCCTCGGCCTCCTCGTTCTCGGGCCCCGCGCCCTTCTCGCCGTCCGCCGCGCCTGCAGCGCCGACGTCAACCTCTGCGTCGCCGATCACTCCGTTTTCGATCATGGTCCGTAGCGCCAGATACAACGCCACCCAACCTCCGGAAATCGCGGCGGTTCGCGTTCCTCCGTCGGCCTGAATCACGTCGCAATCGATGAAAATGCTGACTTCGCCGAGGACGTCGAGATAGAGGGCCGCCCGGAGGCTTCTCCCGATCAATCGCTGTATTTCGGTCGACCGACCGTCGCGCTTCAACAACTCCCGTCTCTTCCGGCCGCCCGGGGTACTTCCGGGGAGCATCGCGTACTCCGCCGTCAGCCAACCGGAGCCACGACCTTCGAGAAAAGGAGGCACCGAGTTTTCTAAGGTGGCGGTGCATATCACGCGCGTATCTCCGAACGAGGCGATACATGAGCCTGCCGGATACTTGAGGAATGATGGTTCAAAAGATACTGCTCTCATAATAATCCAGGAGCCCAGCGTACAAAATTCTCGATTGTTTGCTCAAGCCGACTCGCGGCAACTCACACCGGTTTCGGCGGCGCCACGCCCGAGCTCGCAGCTCGCGGCCCGCAATCGCCATGAGTTTTTTCTCAATTTTTGGACAGTTCTTTGAATCAGCAGACAACTCGGGCTCGTATTGATAGATACATCCAACCTGCTTCGAGGAGGAAACAATGAGTCAGTACGGACCGACATTAACGAAATTGTTTGTATTGATCGTCGCGGTAGCGCTTGTTGGTGTTACAACCGGCTGCAGGGGTGCCGATTCACCGTACGCTCGCGCGACGCTCGAGCTCACGTTTGGCGCTCCGGACGACACTGAAGTACGCGCCTCGACCCTCGTTCCCGACACGGAGCTCGATATCGCATTATACACGATAACCGGAACAGGTCCCGAGGGTGCTTCGTTCGAAGTGCAGACCGCCGAGCAGAACTGCACGGTTGGCGATCTCAAGCAGGGGACCTGGGATATCGACATAATCGGAACCAATGATTCGGGAGTCGACATTGCCTGCGGTTCGTGCTCGATCGAGCTGGATCTCGAAACCGAGCCGGTCGAGATCGCGCTTATCTACCCGGAGGGTACGGGGACGCTCGAGCTCGAAGTAACGTTGGCCGCGCCGATGCCGGCGGAGTGCGAGCTCACCGTCTGCATAGAGGACGAGGAAGGCGCGATAGAGCTCGTCGAACCGACGGTCACCGATCAATACGCCCTCGTGATCCGGGACCTTACCACAGGAAGATATCTGGTAACCGTATATATCTCCGATACCGAGGGTGGGATAGTTACCGGTGGTGTGGAGGTTGCGCATATTCTTCCTGACAGGACCACGACCGGAAGTATCGAAATCGGTGTAAACGACGAGCCGACGGCGTTACTTCCGATCGGTATCACCGACGATGCGCTCGATCTCGCCGACGTTACCGTCGAAGCTCTTCCCGGACCGTATTTCCCGGGGACCGATCCGGTTTTTACCGCATCGACCTCGGGTAGCACGAGTTACGATCTCACCTGGTCTCTCGATGGCTCGGTAGTATCGACGGGAAACACATACACCTACACGGCCCCTTCCATCGGCAGGCACAGAATCGACTGCGTCGCATCAACGCAGGCACGTCCGTTCGTCGGAGCCGACGGATTCGTCTTTACCGTAGTGGAACCGGTTGTCGTCGGAGAGTATGACTACATGGCGTCGTTTTTCGACGGCGATGACGGTATCGACGCACTTTCTGGAGCACGAGACATCGTCGTGAATCACGACGGTACGATGCTTTACATAGCCGGCTATGGTGATGACGCAGTGGCGGTATTCTCGGTGGATCAGGAAAACGGGATACCGGTTTTCGTAGATGCGATATCGAGCTCCGCCGAGATTCCGCTCGACGGTGTGTGCTCGCTCTCGGTTTCACCGGATGGAACGTTTCTCACCGCGGCGGCTCGCAAATCCGGTTCGATCGTTCTACTCGGGCTTGATTCGAGCGGCATGTTTTCCGGAGTCGCCGCAGTTTCGCGGTTATCGGATGAATTCGGCATCGAAAACGACGAAGTGACCGATCTATGCCTGTCACCGTCGGGTGAAACGGCGTATGCCTGCGCTCCGGAGGCAAATTGCATAGCGGTCTATGATATCGATCCCGAGGCGCTCTCGTTAACCCCGCGGGAGATTGTTTCCACCGACACTATCGGCGAGCTCTCCGCGATAAATCCGGAGTTTATTGGTATATCACCGGATGGATCGCATATCGCGGTTTCCGCGCCGGGAAACGATACGCTCCTCATACTCGACTGTATAGACGCAGGAGCAACTCCGATTCCGGAAACCGCATTCCGTGATGAGGAAAACGGCATCGACGGTTTGAACGGGGGCGGCGGACTCTGCTTCGGTCCGCTCGGAAAGACACTCTACGCCACCGGCTATTACGATAATGCGGTTTCGGTTTTCAATCACGATGAAACGGGTGTTCTCTGGATGTACTCGGGAAAAGCGGAAAATTCCGTCGACGGTGTCGAAGGGATGCGATATCCCCGCGATGTCGTGGTCTCTCCCGACGGAGCGTCGGTAGTCGTTGCGGCCTCAGGAAGCGACGCGGTCAGCGTGTTTTCGAGAGACGATGTGAACGGAGGGATTTCGTTCGATGCGGTTGCCGAAAACGGCGTCGGTAGAATCGTGGGGCTCGACGGTGTTCGAAGCGTTTTGTTTCTTCCCTCGGGAGCGGGATTTTACTCGGTTTCCTCCAACGACGACGCAATTGCGTGGTTTAATCGGAGATAAATCGTTACAATGAGCCTTTATGCCGAAACCGAAAAAGAGAAGAATCGTCGAGCATCCCCCGGTCGCCTATCAGTTCAAACCGCAGGGAATTCCCGCGCGCCGCCTGGAGACGATCGTGATGAGCCTCGATGAGTACGAGGCGATACGTCTCGTGGACCGGGAGAAACTCGACCAGCGGGAGGCATCCGAGCGGATGGGTGTTTCGCGACCGACCTGTGCACGCATCATCGAGAGTGCTCACTCGAAAGTGGCGGAGGCACTCGTGGAGGGTAAGCTCCTCGTCATCGAAGGGGGACCGGTCGATGTTCGCTCGAATCGCTACCGGTGTGCGGACTGCGGGGCTGTGTGGGCCATAGAAATGGCGCAGCTTCCGGTTGACTCGCCGCCGGCGTGTCCGAGCTGCGGGGGAAAACGTATTGAAGATCTCGGTGCCCGCGGCGGATGGGCTGGAGGCGGACCAGGTAGAGGCGGTCCGCCCTGGCGTGGTGACGGTGAACACCGGGGAAGGCGCGGTGGGCAACAACACGGTTGAACCGTCGACCGACGGAGCAGCTCTGCGACGAACGGGCGAACCGCAGCATCGAAGCGAACGGTGCCGCCGTCAGCGGGACTCGGCCGTCCGTAGCGCAGCTCAACTTTCCGCCGGTGCGGTTGCACCGCGTCCGGACGATACGAATCGGTTTTCGGTAATAAAAAAACGCCACTTTCGATCAATACTTTTTGTTATTCCCACGCGACGATCCTCGGTTATGTGAAACCGGTCTGCGCCGAAATCAACCGAACGGGCTATCCATAACGGCTCGCCGTCGAGTCGGTGTCCATCGAGCTCGCTTCTCGTAATCGAATAGGCGCTGCAGACCTTGCCTGGTCCGTTGGTCGTCCGGCGTAGCAACCGTTCGGAAAACGGTTTTTCGGGAAATCTTCTTTTCCATACCTCGTCGAAACGATTGAGCGGCTCCACCGCCCGGATCAATACCGCACACCCGCGGTCCTTCCTCTCGGTTACGACGTTGAAACATTCGTGAACACCGTATATCCGATAGATATAGGCGATTCCCCCCGATTCGAACATCGATTTGCATCGTTCGGTTTTTCCGCGATAGCTGTGCGACGCCCGATCGTCGTGGCGGTACGCTTCCGTTTCCACGATACGGCTCAGATACGATCTCCCGTCGAGGATTCTCACCACCAGACATCCGAGAAGGTGTTTCGCCACCTCGACCGTATGCTCGAGATAGAAATCGACCGGCAGCGCCTGGAGCGAATTGACCGATATGTCGATCGGAACCGACTTTGAATGATCATTCACTACGGCACAAAAACCCGTTCGCGTTTTTCCGGATCGGGCCACTCGTTTCGCTCGAATTGCCGTCCCCGGACGTACTCGGAAATATCGACAAAGGCGGAGCTGTTCTCGCTCGATTCGTATGACGCCATGAGCACCGCCATCGTATCCCAGGCAAGCATCGGCCCCGACTGGGGAGTCCGATTGGCTTCGAGCGCACATGAGACGGCATCGCTCATTTCACCGACATAGCCGTGCGCATGGAACTGTCGAGGAGCGGGAAAGCTCGTCCCTTCCGAGGTGGGGAGCTTTTCCCTGAGCACTCGATCACCCGAGTATTCCGCCTTCGGCAAAAACAGCTCGTCGGAATCATTCGGATTTACACGAACATCGTACTGTGAATGATCGGTTATTACGCGAAGCTCGTTTCGAATCCCGCTGATGCTCATATCGTGTCCGATTACCTCCGCGATCGTCTCATCTTCGAAAACAACGGTGATTCGACCGAAATCATCCACATTTTGCATGACGCGAAAATGCTCACCGGTGGATTCGCTCTGGGACTTCATAACCTGATGAGCAACCGCCGATACCCGCTTCGGCCTCACCGGTTTTCCCTCGAGAAGGATTCCCTCGATCTCCTTGAGATAGAGGATCGGTCCGAGCGGATGACACGCTTTGTTGAACAACGCCCCGCCACCCGACAAGGAAGGAGTATCATACGCAGGTGAATGCGAACCCTGATGCGCACAGGTACCGGTTTGATAGAGAACCTTTCCCTTTCCGTGGTTCGACACCTCCCGCATGACCTCCACGATACCCGCTACCCCGTCCACATAGACGAAATTCTCCGCGTAGAGAAGCTTCGAGCCCGATTCGCGTACCGCATCGAGCACGCTCTTCAGATACTCCATCGACTCCTCTTTTTTGGCTTTCGCCGTCGCTTCGCGCCCTTCCGGATATCCCGGCCACAACACCGGAGGCTTTTCGAGGACGATTACCGGAACATTTTCCTTCGCCGACTCGATCGTATAGGGACCGT
>CAYLZA010000232.1:0-3317 GCA_964387575.1 uncultured Spirochaetales bacterium
CACCTGACATTACCCCAAGGACGAGTACCGCATTCATGATCTCTGCGATCGTGTCGGTGCCGTGGATGATCGAAGGGATGCCCCTGCTGTTGAGATCAGCCACGAGTTCGGTATTCATCCCGTTGGCGATGACGAGATCGGGTTCAAAGGAGAGGATCTCTTCGACGTTCGGCCGTGCGAGACTCCCAACGGACGGAAGCGTAGCAGTTTGTTCCTTCGGCCAGATACCGCCGCGGGAGGTGCCGATAGCCGCGATTTTCGAGTCGCCCCCAATCATATAGAGGATTTCCACCGCGCCGGCGGAAGTAATGACGATCTTCTCGTAGGTTTTGAGCCCCACCGATGTGCCGTTTCCATCCTCCAGGTACCAGCTTCCGGATACGTCAACGAGATTCCACGCGTCCGGGCTATCCACTTCTTGCCAGTGGTCGAGAAGAGAGGGTGGCGGCGACAACGGTACGGCTGCATGTTCTTGGCCGGTCTCGCTGGTTCCCACGGCCCCTCCCCCGTATGTTATTGCCGTAACCAATAAGAAAACGATTGCAATCAGTATGCGAACGATACGTCGTTCATGCATGCGAAATATCATGGGTAATCCTCCCAATGTGTGATGTATCCCGGCACACTGCCGGATGAAACGCTCAGAACGAGCATTACATGCAAAGCTTTAGTCTCTCTCTAAAGCGCCTCATCGCGAAGGGCGCGTTATGCGGTTTCCCTACGGCTGTCGTTTCGGACCGCATGCTCGAGGAAATCCACCGCAAGATTGTTGCCCCAGAAGATGCCTTCCTCCGTAAGTTCCCATGAGTTCTCAGCGGCTCGATTAAGATAGCCGTCTCGTTCGTACGAGCTCAGGAGCGCGATGATATGCTCTTCGGACTCGGCGCCGCAAAGGCCGGATAGAGCAGCTGCGTCGTACCTGCCAAACTGGAGAAGCCCGAGCACCCGGTGATACCGCTCAAAGGCCCGGTCTACCGGTGAAATGAGAATTCGATCACAGGACATCCGGTAAACCGTATGATCTGCCACCAGGCCGCCGGCGCCGTTCCCGATTGGCAGCAGATCGCCACCGGCGTAGCGGTGCCGGATATACCTGTAATCGTCACGTCCTGGGCGGACAAGCTTTGTAAGCTCTAAGAGCTCGAAATCCTGCGCAAACAGGTTTTCCAGGAGCCTCTGATGCAGTCTGCGATCGTCCTCAACGCTCCGGGAAAAACGGAGCGCTCCAGAGTTGATCCTGTCGTGCATCGTTGATCCGTCGTGGAGTATCAGGGAATAGAAGCTGACGCTATCAACATCGAGCTCTTGAATCGCCCGTGCATCTTCGTCGATTTCCTCGATCGTTTGGTCAGGATAGCTGTAGATCACGTCGATGCCGATGGTGCCTTCGAATCGCTTCCTCATCGCTTTGAGCCTGCGTCGGACGTACTCGCCCGTCCCGGTGCGACCGAGAAGCTTCCGGCCGCTGTCCGAAAAGGTTTGAACGCCGATACTCACCCGGTTCACCCCTGCTCTCCTCATCAGCTCAAGCTTCTCATCCGTGGCATTGTGTATGGTTGTTTCTATAGTCCATTCATAATCACGAGACATCGGGATCGCTTCCCGAACGGCGAAAAGCAACGCTTCGAACTGCCGATCTGTCAATACGGTAGGCGTGCCGCCGCCGAAGTAGACCGTCTCGAACGGTCGACCCCGCACGAATCGGGACTTGCCGGCGTTGTCAATCTGGCTTGTAAGCTCAAGGGAGTATTCAGCCAGCAGTTTTTCGCGCATCGGCTTTCGGTTCATATTGCAGAATGCGCAGAACCGGTCGCAGTAGGGCACGTGCAGATACACGCCGCGCAGCGGATTGCGGGGCTCGGACTCAAGAAGCGTCGTAAGGTCGGGGGCCTCAGGAACTACCGGCCGCCGAGGAAGGTTGAGCGCGACCCGCAACGCCTGCTCCGAGTCGTGATGAGATCTGTATCTACTGTCCTTGTTCATAGTGCCTCCGTTTTTCGAGGGTGGCAGGGGAGCACGAATGGTACGCCCGCCGCATCCGAATCCAGGTACACTTCTATGCCGAAGATTTCGTGAAGAGTCTCCGGACGGTATACCTCTGCCGGAGTGCCCTGGTAGCGAACCTGTCCGGCTTTTAAGAAGAGAACTCGATCGCAATAGCCCGCCGCGAGATTGAGATCGTGCATGACCGCGGATACGGCGCAGCCTGACCGAGCCTTGTCACGTACGAGATCCATTATTTCGACACAGTGGTGCAGGTCCAGATTGGCCGTCGCCTCGTCGAGCAAGAGCACTCGGCTCTCCTGAACAAGCGCCCGAGCCAGCAATACCTTTTGGAACTCACCGCCCGACAGGCTGGCGCAGGCCCGGTCGCGGAACCGCATGATGTCGAGGTTCTTCATAACCCGATCGACCATATCGCGGTCCCTATCGGAGAAACCGCTCCACCGGTCGTTCAGGTGGGGAATACGGCCAAGATTGACCATCTCGCGGACCGTGAGCGAGCCGCCTCCGCCGGACCGTTGCGGAACGAGGCCCATTGTCCTGGAAAGCTCCTTCCCATCGATCTGCGAATCGGAACTCCCGAAATAGTACACGGTCCCGGAATCGAGGCGGAGGAACCGGAGTACCGCTTTCAGAAAAGTGGTCTTACCTGAGCCGTTTGGCCCGAGGATTCCTACCATCTCTCCCTGATGTACGACGGCGCTGAGATCCATGAGCACCGGGCTCGACTGCGTAGAAGATCTACTTCTTTCACCGCCGTACGAAAAGGAGATGCGGTCCGCCCTCAGGGCTTCCTCACATACATGATCTACCGTCATAGTGTTACCTGCCGATGGCTTCGTGTTGCCAGATAGATAAAGAAAGGAGCGCCAAAAAATGCGGTGACCGCTCCGATGGGGATTTCCACCGGAGCCAGAAGAATCCTTGCAAGGGTATCCGCAAAAAGAAGAAAGACCCCGCCGGCCAAAGCCGAGACACCGAGAAGACGGGTATTGCTCGACCCGACTACGAGCCTCATGGTATGAGGGATTATCAATCCCACAAAGCCGATGAGACCGCTGAACGCCACGGAAAATGAGACGATAAGAGACGACACGAGCAATAACTGTTTCTTGAGCTTACCGACGGGTATTCCGAGGGCATGTGCCTCCGCATCACCGAGCATGAGCGCGTCAAGATCGTGCCTGTGATAGAAGAAATAGAGGGTTGAACCGACAAGTGGCAATGCAAGGATAGCCACGCGAAGCCAGGAAGCAGATCCAAGATATCCCATCGTCCAGACGACGATTTTATACGAGTCTTCCCCGGCCGCG
>CAYLZA010000232.1:3327-5276 GCA_964387575.1 uncultured Spirochaetales bacterium
TACATCGCGAAAGAGGTAAAGGCGCCGAGAAACGAGGAGATTGCAACGCCGATGATCAGAAGCGTGGAAACCCGAGTTGAGCCCTGCCTGACGGACAGCCGGAAAATGAGAAATGTCACCACAAGCGACACAACGAAAGCGAGTATGCCGTACAGATAATCCGGGAGACCTAACAGAAACGCGATGACGGCACCGGTGACGGCGCTCGCGCTGATGCCAATAATATATGGATCCGCAAGAGGATTACGGAACACCGCCTGTACAACGGCACCAGAGGACGAGAGCATCATGCCGATGAGCACCGCCATGAGGACCCTGGGAAGACGAACTTCGAGAATGATCGTTGATATATGCCGTGCGTAGCGCGCACCGTTTCCGAGCAATACGCCGATAACCGTCGAAGGAGAGATACGTACGCTTCCAAGCCCCACCGCGACGACGCACAAGACCGCGAGAACGGCGAGGAGCAACGGAACGAGGGCTTTCCGACGCCGATCTGTGCTCTCCCGGCCCACTCGTAATCGGGTGGCTGTGGATACATCACTCATTGCGCAACAAGCCCGGTAATCATCTTGGCGCACGCTTCAGTTGCGTTCCGAAGGTCGGCTTCGTCCGGATGGGAAGCCGCATCCTGGTGGCGTTTGATGCGTTCAGGTGTCATCGCATGCGGATGGTCCGGCGGAAAACTCTTGAACTTCTCGGTGAGTTTCGGGTCAATTCTGCCTTGGCATACAAAGCTTTCAATCAGACTGTTCCGTTCGGAAATGAGAGCACCGAACCGCTCTACCACGTCCGCGGCGTGTTTCGAGTCGGGATACGCCCCTAAAGTAGCAAAGAAGCCCACCTGCTTTCCCTCGATTCGTGCGAGATAGTCGAGCGTATCGTCGTCAGCGGTCCCGCGATTGACCCAAAATCCGATGAGGAGCCAGGCGTACTCCCCGGGTTCAGGCGCTTCCCGCACATCGAACAGATCGGCGTCATCACTGAGACCGGCGTGGATTGCCCGGGCAACTTTTTCCGTGTTGCCGGTCCTGCTTGAATACACAATAAGACCTTTATGCATTTCCCAGCTCCCAAAATGTTAGATGCAATTAACGTTATCAGTGTATCCTAATTACGTCAAGTAATATTGCGTATTTTTATTTTGCTGTAAGACATAAGTTAGGCTAAATGGATATGATTAAGCTGCATAAACACAGAATCGCTCCGGCTGCGATGCGTGACAGCGATAATCGAGCATTATCGTTGAAGAGTGCGGACTCTCGCCACCCGTCGGGTCTCCCCCTAGTAATGGTATCTACGACCACCGTCTGCTCCCCGTTTGACACAATAACAAAAGGAGCGATATTGTCGACCAAACGCGCATAAGAGATTCCCTGATCTATATCGTCTTGTGTGATTGTAAGACCATCACGCTTGACCTCAATGATGAACAGATTCTTGTTTGCCCGTCTGCAGAGTAAGTCGAGTCGTCCGCTAACGGCATAGCCATCTTTTTCACTTGAGAGCTGGTGAGTGTTCCGGCGCAGACGTACACTGAATGTTCTCTCGAGACTGACTTCGGCCGGATCGAAGCCCAAGTCAGCGAGATACGGTAGGATTATTCGAGTCTTTATCTCTTCCTCGGTCATCAATCCATGCCCCACATCTGAAACCATAATACACGAGGCTTGAGGATAAGTCAAACCAAGATTACTCAAGTAGCGATATTTTCTCGTAATGAGTTGCGTTTTAGCTTACAATGCGTTAAATTATACATAAACAGCCCCTTCGGAGCAGAAATATGCTTGTCAGATTCTCAATAGAAAACTGGATGTCCTTCCACGATAGGACTGAGTTCTCGATGGTCGCGAGCAAGGAACAACAGCACGGGGAACGGCTCGCAAGACTGCCGAAGTACCGGCTGCGGCTACTACCTGCTTCCGTCCTCTACGGAGGCAACGCCTCCG
>CAYLZA010000233.1:0-5271 GCA_964387575.1 uncultured Spirochaetales bacterium
TGACCGTGTCGTGTGTTCCTTCCTGCGTGTCGGAGACCGCTACAATCTGCGCCTCCAGCATTATCTCACCTCCGAGCGCGGGATGCGACTTCATCACTCTCCACTCCGCATCCGTAAGCTTTCCTGGTTTTTGTATTATTTCGGCCGGGATACGAGCCTTCCCGACATCGTGGAGGTATGCTCCGTAGTCGAGATAATAAAGCCTCTCCTGCGTCAATCCGATCTGTTCACCGGTTTCGTAGGAGAGCTGCTGAAGCCTGGCACAGTGCTCCGCAGTATAGCCGTCCCTCACCTCGACATCGACAGCCAGCTGCATCAGATAGGAAAGCTTGTCACTGAGCTCGTGGAACGTCGGTTGCGTCGAGATATAGAGGAACCTTACCGCAGATTTGGTCTCGAAAATCGCCGGCTTTCGAGCGTACGGTTTCGATTCGATCGGATGACCTCCTGATTGTCAGACCGCGTACCGGCGACTTATCCAATCCTGAGCTACTACCGTTCCCGGCCTCGTTATGATCGGCCATCAATTCCTCGGGGATAGAAGGTACGCGGCTTTGTCGGGCCGGTCAAATTAAACAGTCGGAACCGTCCGCCGGGTTACCCATATCGGGCTACTCCATGCAAATACGCCTCGAGCTCTCGCGAGATTGTGCGGATATACGCTATCGGTCGTATGCAAGGCCAGGTCCTGCTTTGCAGGTGATATGCTGAACGAGGGATCGCCGAAGAGCTTCACTTTTGCGAAATAAAAGTGGCTCCCGGAGGATAACGCGGAATCCGTGAAGCGTAAACGGTGATCGAGGGAGTGTGGTTCCGATCTGTGAATAGATTGGCCGTCGCGTACTATCTCTACATATTCGATCTCAGACGGGGCGCTTATATACGCTGCTATTTCGGCAGCGTTGTCCAATTCAAGACTGCTTCCAATAAAGTGTCCGTCGATTCGGAAATCCACGTATATACGAGCACCTTGTGTGGCGATGAGACGTCTGTTGAGATATGCGTCGTATATCGCCGGCGGTGAAAGCTCCTCAGCGAAAATACCGGTTAGCGCACCACCGAGCCCCGGAACTGCCCGGTGGTTGTCGCTCGAACCGACGAATCCGAGTTTATCTCCGTTATTGAGCCTTGCCGGCGTAAAATCGGTTTCTTCCATACATATCCGCCACGAAGAACAGATCTCCACATTTCGTTCCACGTCGTTATCAATCAAATCATAAGAGCAGTGGTGCGGGTAACAAATCGCTCGTTCGGCTCTCAACTTTTCAATCATTTTTTTCAACGTGTCCGTATTTCGATCGATCCGCCGGAACAACGGACCGTCCGGAAATGGATATATAACCGTTCTATGATTGTGGTCGGGATCGATTGCGCTATCGTGATACGTAAACTCGAAAGCGGGAAGCAACAAAAATTCTCCGGGCCGACTAAAGTGCCGGGAGAGCGCGTTTTCGACTCGCCACTCCACATCCGAGAGAATCTTCGGTCGATAGTAGTCGTTGTCAACGATACAGAGCACGTCGAGGTTTGCGATATCTCGACCGTACCGGACGAGCTCGTCGAATTCGCCCTCCGCGTCGGGGCTGAATGAGCTGTGACAGTGCGTGTCCGCCCAGTAAAGTTTATATCGACCATCGACAGTCTGGGATCCGACTCCCCGGTCGCGGCCGGTAATCGGGAAAACCGTACTCCAGCGATGCCATTTTTTTTCGACACCGACCGGCAAAGGACCGGTCGACGGATTACGGGCGGTATCGATATTATCACAGATCAAAAGGTCGTTCCCTATTCTCGTGAAGTCGAAAAAAGCAACGGGTAGGTATTTGTCCTCGTGGAACGGTGATACGACATAGCCGCATCCTCCGTCGTGTACCATGCGGGCCGGCCCCCACGTCCGGTCTTCCCCGAGGCTCCGCGTAAGAAGATGTCCTTTTGTATGGGACTTTTCGGCTTCGATCCGCATTTCCCAGCACAGCCGTACTTCGTTTTTCTCGTTGACCGTTAACTGCGGATTCCGGCGTAATCCGGCGTAGCTTTTATAGACTCGCGATGCGAGCAGCCCTTCGCGCAAATCGGCAACATTCGTTTGATTCTCGGAGCGCTCTGGATCAATTGTCATGAAGAGGGCATCCCCTTCGAACCGTCCGGCTTTTGCGTGTGTCCAAACATCGTAGATTCCCTTTTCGTTGTCCTCCACGTTTTTGAGTACCAGCCATGTTGCTACCACCCCACCGGGAACGCTTACCGCCCGAGGCGAAAGCCAACGTTCCTGTGAGCTCCCCACAGTCGCGATTCTCCTGAAACTTCCATTGTCATTACGAGTTGCAACAATTCGATACTCGCGCTCGGCCTCCGGATACTCATCCCACATGAGTACGACACCGAAATCGTCGGAGGCGATCGTCGGTCGGAATGCATCACGGTCGGAATCGGATACGGCGTAACTGAAAAACGCGTCTTTCGTATCCCGTCTTGCAATCATCACCCGGAATATCTCAGATCCTGAAACCCACGTAATCCACAAAAAACCGCTCTCGTATACGGCAGCAGGAGGAAGACAGAGGTTTTCGGACTCGTACACTACCGGGGCGTGACTGTATTCGATTCGCCCTTTATCAACGATGAGATAGGCGCATTGTATCCGCCAAAGGCCATGCGAAAACTCGTTCCACACCAACGCAATTTCTCCGTTCCGACTCGAGCACAAGGTCGGGGAATGACATTGTCCGTCGGTTTGAACAACTCTCGTAATACGATCCCCGTCATACTCGGCGAAAACACCGATTTCGTTGTGTTCAGCCTGATCCAAACGCGTCGTTTGCACCGCCGTCCACGTAATTCCATCCCTGTAGCAGCAACTCTGGTACCGTCCCAAAGCTCTTTTGCCCTGCGCCAATGATTCAACTAAGCTCATTCGACTCGCCCACACGTGTTGACATATCCCAGCCTATGGTTAACATTACCATCAGTGCAATTTGCATCAGCATTAACACAAACAATAATCGGCATATCGATTTACTTCAAGCGATGAAGCAGCCGACGCCGGTGTTGGGGTTTATATGTCAGTTGAAATTCGTAAGCCGGTGAAGATCGAGCACCCGGAAATCGGAAGTATACAATTTGAGATCGTGAATAATGAGGAGTACTGCGGAAAGGTGTTTATCCAGAAAGACGGGACGACCACGCCGGCTCACTCGCATAAAAGCAAACACGAAACGTTTCTCGTTTGGTCGGGAACGTTGGCCATGATTGTTGACGGAGAAGAATATGCAATGTCGCCGGGGGATGTGATTAGCATCGATCGCGGCGTTGAGCACGAGTTTACGGCAATAGCCGGCGATGCGGTGTTTTTTGAGTTTTCCACGAGCAGCTCTCCGAATGATAGCTACTTTACAGCGGACGGCGATTGGCAGAAGGTCAACCGCCGTATCGTGGAACCGGACAGCTACGAGTGGCCGTTTTAGACGATAGCTCGAATAGTACAGGTGGTTGTTCATGTCGATTACGATGAAACAGATTGCCGATATGCTCGGTATCAATGTCTCCACTGTCTCGAGGGCGTTGAGAAACGAACCGACGATTTCCGAGGAAGTCAAGAGGAAAGTGCTTGAAATTGCCGATAAATACGAGTACCGACGCCGCAGAACTACCGGAGGCAGAAATATCGCATTCGTCATCGATAGAAGTTTCTTCCGTATCACCAGTCACTTCTACAACAGAGTAATCGAAGGGATAGAAGATGTTACGAAGAAAACCGGTTACATATTTCAGTTCGATTCGTTGGAGCCGAATCAATTTACCCTGGGAAACATCAACATCAGCGGAATAGCCGGAATGATCGTAACGAGCAATTACCACGACGAGTTCATATCGGAGGTAAAAAAAATCGGCATACCTCTCGTATTGGTCGATCACTATATTCCTACCGAGAATATTAGTGCTGTTTTATCCGACAAAGTGGACGGCATTATAAAGGGGGCTCGATATCTTTCCGACCTCGGACATCGACGGATAGCGTATCTCACCGGTGATACCGCGATGTCCGGAGCAAGAGACCGTCTGGTCGGATTTCAGCGTGCCGTCGAGATGTTCGATTTGGATTCCGATAGATCCCTGGAATTGCGATGCGATATCAACATGAACAGTGCCTATAAGGTCATGAAGTCATTCCTGAACGAATGTGATCTCGCTCGTATTCCGACGGCCGTTATGGCAGTAAACGACATCGTTGCGATGGGCGCGATGGAAGCGATTAAGGAAACGCGGCTCAATATTCCTGAGGACCTCAGTGTATTGGGATTCGACGATATCGATCTTGCGCCGGATAGTATCCCACCTCTCTCGACCATACGGGTTCGAAAAAAGCTCCTGGGGCAGCTCGCGGCGAAACGACTTCTCGATATTATCGAAGATAAACCTGTCTACTATAACAAGATATTACTCGATACCCAGCTTATTGTACGTAAATCCACTCGAGAGCCAAAGGCAGGCCCGGGCAGAGAGCCCGGTCCCGCCGAAGAAACTACGTATCAATAAACAAACTCGCCTTTTTTCAATCCGGATATCAGCGGCGATTTCTGGTATTCCGAGTGAAGCTCGTTGCCTCCGTTACTTAGAAACTTTTGGACATAGCCGTCCCACTCGGTTTCGACATCGACCTTTCCGAGAATACCTCCATAGAAGAACTCCTCAAACATCGTCTGAAGCTGCGTCTCGTAACGATCTCGAACATCGGCCAGGTCGGTTTCTCCCTTGAGATCAAGCCTGTGTCCGGTTACCACCCAATTCTGCCCGCGCGGTGCCATTAACACATCCTGCTGGAAAACAGCGAGATGCTGGTGATACAAGAGCTCGAATCTATCAGGAAAGATCATGGCCGGATAGGCGGAAATCTGGCCGAGTGCCTGCGAGGCGTCACGCGGAATCGGGGTCGATTTCCACGGTTCTCCTTCCCAATCGAAATGCTCCCCGGACTTTCCAAAACGCCAAGTCACCCATCCTTCGACCGGTGCGGAATAATCGTACACCTGGAGGATTTTCTGAAGCTTATCATCGCCAACAGCGGCATTTACGTACCACGTGTAAGATCCCTGTGGAACAACGTCACCATAGGCACGTGCACCTTGACCTCCGTCGGGAGCGACCAGCGGAGGAATGGTGACCACTTCCGCGCTCTTTTGCCCTATCTGGTCATCAGGGACGAAAGAATTCGGCGGCCGATCTTTTGCGAACGCACGACCCGCGTAGGTTGTCTGCAAGAAGGCGGCACCG
>CAYLZA010000234.1:0-5235 GCA_964387575.1 uncultured Spirochaetales bacterium
CGGAACATACTCGAGAATGAAGAGGAGTTCGAGGAAGACGGCAAAGGAATGGTAGGTAATATCAAATGCGGTGACCAAATGCTGATCGTCATCAAAGTCGAAGACGGAAAAATAGCCGAATGTCGCTGGCGCACCTACGGTTGCGCAAGTGCAATTGCAAGTACCTCGATTCTGTCTGAGGCGGTTATCGGTATGGATGTGGAGAAAGCCTACCACATCACCCCTGCCGAGGTTGCCGATCGGTTGGGCGGGCTTCCCGAGCACAAGATCCACTGCTCCGTCCTCGGCGATAAGGCGCTCCGTGCAGCGATCGAAGACTATTTCCAACGGAATGGTATGAAGGATCGAATCGTGACGGAGGCTGCAAAAACCATATGCCAATGTATGAACGTCACCGATATCGAGATCGAAAACGCCGTTAAACAGGGCGCGCGAACCTACGAAGATGTGCAGAACGCAACCAAGGCGGGTACCGTGTGTGGTCAGTGCAAGGATGAGGTTGTTTCGCATCTTCATAAATACATACATCTTTACGCCGAATAACAACAGGAAGGTAAACCATGGCAATAACGCCACAACGCCCGCGATGGAAGGGCACGATGACCGATCGCGAGCGTTTTACAAAACAGCTTCACTTCAAACCGGTGGATCGCACATTCAATATGGAGTTCGGCTACTGGAGGGAAAACTATGAAACCTGGCCGGGTCTGGTTGAAAACTCGATCAAGACCGAATCCGAAGCGAACGAATTTTTCAATTTCGACAGAAGGGCTACGGTCGGAGGGGTCCTCTGGCTCCATCCCTCTTTCGAGGAAACCGTCGTCTCCGAAACCGAAGACAAAAAGGTGTTTATAAACGCCGACGGCTTACTGGCTGAAGTTCCGAAGGACGGCCACAGTACGATTCCTCATTTTACCAAATCGAGTATTACAACTCCCGATGATTGGGAGCAGGTAAAACGGAAACGGTTGGATATCGAGCATCCCGATCGTACGATCGATGTAGAGTCTCTACGTCGAAAACACCCCGCCGATCGCGACTATCCGCTCGGTGTTAATTGCGGTTCTATGATCGGCAAGATTCGGGATATGCTTACCTTCGAGGGCCTTGCGTACGCGGTGTTTGATTATCCCGACATGGTCGAGGATATGGTAGAGACCGCGTGCCGACTCGTAGAGTATTCGCTTGATCAGTTGCTTCCACATTTCGATTTTGATTACGCAACCGGCTGGGAAGATATTTGTTTTAAAAACGGGCCTATCGTTTCGGTTGATTTTTTCGAACGTGTTGTAGTTCCCCGCTACAAGAGAATTAGCGAAAAGCTCAGAGAGCACGGAGTTGATCTCTGGTATATCGATTGCGACGGCGACATTCGCGCGTTGATTCCCGGTTTTCTCGAAGGTGGTGTGAATATCATGTTTCCGTTCGAGGTGAACGGTTCGGGCCATCCGGGGGAAATACTCGAGAAGTATGAGGGGCGTTTACGAATCATGGGCGGCGTGGACAAAACAAAGCTAATCGCGGGGAAAAAGGAGACACGGGAATACCTGGAGACGCTCGTCCCGTATGTCGAACGAGGAGGATTCATTCCTCACTGCGATCATCGATGTCCCCCGGACGTCACCTACGAAAACTACCTCTACTATCTCGACGTAAAGGAAGAGCTTTTCGGGATGAGCTCAGGCTCATGAACGATTCAGGCGGATCAACCTCGTCGGGAGCACCGATACCGGTTCGATGGGAGAATCCCGAGCTTACCGGGGAAAATCGACTGCCGGGGAGAGCGACGCTGCTTCCGTATCATACGAAGGAAGCCGCTCGAAGCCGCGGAACCGACGTGAATCCGTGGTTTTCGAGGCTCGACGGCGAATGGGCGTTCGCCTTTTTCAGCACACCCGAAGATGCCGGTCTCGAGCTTCACGATCCTGCCTGTGACGATCGTGAATGGCAGCGGATCGCGGTGCCTTCCAACTGGACGATGGAAGGTTATGACAAGCCTCACTATACAAACGTCCGGATGCCCTTCGACGAACAGCCTCCGTCGGTACCAACCGAAAATCCGACGGGTGTGTACAGAACGCGATTTACGATTCCAGATTCCTGGGTCGATCGACGCGTGGTGCTTAACTTCGACGGAGTCGAGAGTTTTTATATCGTCTATGTCAACGGAGTCGAGACAGGAAGCGCAAAAGACTCGAGACTTCATTCAGCTTTCGACATAACCCGGTATGTGCATGGCGGGATCAACACGCTATCGGTAACCGTCGTCCGATGGTCCGATGGGAGTTTCCTCGAAGATCAGGATCATTGGTGGATGGCCGGCATCTATCGCTCGGTGTATCTCTACACAACCGAGCGAACCTATGTTCGTGATGTATTCGTGCGGGGCGATTACGACCCTGAAACCGGCGTCGGGGTTTTTGAAGCGGATATAGAGCTCGGTGTTGGCGAGGCGGTATTGTCGACCACGGCGGGAGGCAGCGCCGGGGATACCGGTGGTGCCGGGGTAGGAGCCGAAGAGGGCGCGGCCGGAGCAACCGCACTAGGCGCATCTGCTGCAGCCGAAGAAAGCGCGGTTGAAAAAGAGCGCACCCGGCGGGTGGTCGTGTTGTTGTTCGATGCTCTCGGCAATCCCGTATTCGATCGGCGCATCGAAAGCGATTTCGCCGGAGGTGAACACCGGGTCTCGGGGCGATCGACGGAGCAACCGACGGCGTCGATTCGAGAGAAAATCCCCTCGGTTGAGCCGTGGTCGGCTGAAACACCGTATCTTTATACAGTAGCCGTCGGGCTTCTCGATTCGTCGGGTAGTGAAATCGAGTGGACCGCCGCACGGGTCGGTTTCAGACGGGTTGAGCTCGGCGTGCGCGAGTTACTGATCAATGGTCGACCGGTTCTGATCAAAGGCGTTAATCGGCACGATCACGACGATCGAACCGGAAAGGCGGTTACCGCAGAAAGCATGCTCGAGGATATCCGCGTTATGAAGCAGTTCAACATAAACGCGGTACGTACCAGTCATTATCCAAACGATCCGCTCTGGTACGACCTGTGCGATGAGCACGGACTCTACCTGATCGATGAAGCGAATATAGAATCACATGCATATTATAACGATCTATGTAACGATCCTGCATGGAATGGGGCATTCCTCGATCGATCTTCGCGAATGGTTTTGCGCGATAAGAATCACCCGTCTATAATTGCGTGGTCGCTCGGTAACGAAAGCGGCTACGGCAAAAACCACGATGATGCGGCCGAATGGATACGCGGGTATGATCCGAGCCGGGTGCTCCACTATGAGGGGGCGATTCGCGAAACCAGGGAGCATGTCTGCTCCGACCCCGATCAGGGAGTAACGGCTACCGATATTATATGTCCTATGTATCCGGAAATCGAGGCGCTGGTAAACTGGGCCGAGCATGCGGATACATCCGGTGATCGCCGACCACTAATCATGTGTGAGTATTCGCATGCAATGGGTAACAGTAACGGTTGTCTCGCCGAATACTGGGAAGCGATACAAGCGTATCACGGTTTGCAGGGCGGCTTCGTGTGGGACTGGGTGGATCAGGGATTATTGAAAACCGATAGGGCCGGGAACGAATTTTGGGCGTACGGCGGCGATTTTGGTGACGAACCGAACGATCGCAATTTCTGTATCAACGGTCTTGTCTGGCCGAACCGTCGCCCGCATCCTGCGCTCTATGAGCTCAAGTATCTCATGCAGCCGATTCGGATCGCCTGGAGAGACACTGCGGAGCAGCGATCCGGCAAAGGTGATTCATCGGCCTCTTTTCTCGTGGATATCACGAATACATATGACTTTATCGATTTGACGCATCTCGAAGGGCAGTGGCGATTCGAAATCGACGGAAACCTCGTAACCGAGGGAATGCTTCCACCTCCCGATGTGAACCCGGGTGAAACCACGTCGGTCTCGCTTGATTTTGCGCGTCCGTTCGGGCGATCGGGAAACGAAGGTCTGCTGACGATAGAGCTCGTAACGCGTTACGCCACCTCGTGGGCTGAAAAGGGGCATATCGTCGCGTGGGAGCAGCTGCCTGTTAAGCTTCATTCCTCACCATCGGAGCCTGCGCAGATATCGGCGAAAAAGCCTGTCGTACACCACTATAGCGAGCGGGCAAAAACCGGGGTGGACGACGAAAAAGCGCGCGATAACGACACCCCTCGGGTACCGATTACGCGAATCGATGCGCCGGAGACGAATGTTTCGATCGATCTCGACATCGATACCGGTTGCATCGGTCGGGTTACCTGTGGAGGAACGACGGTCGTTTTGGAGGGGCCGCGATTGAATCTGTGGCGGGGGCCGACCGACAATGACGGAATCAAGGCGATGCCGGAGCGTTCCGAAGGCGTGCTGCGGGGATGGCGTTCCCTCGGGCTCGACCGGCAGGAGCTTCGGTTGATCGGGCTCGATATCGAAGAGCATGATTCGCGAGTCGAAGTTTCAACCCACCATCGCGCGATGTATCCGGGAGTGGAGGCCCGGATCGAATGGAAGTGTAGATACGAAATTTCGGGTCGTGGAGAGATCGCGCTCGAGTCAACGATCGTTGTTCCCGACGCGTTCGAGGATCTACCGCGTATCGGTGTGATTCTCACTATTCCCTCGGACCTGGAAATGATTCGATGGTATGGAAAGGGTCCGCACGAGAGCTACTGCGACAGAAAAAGCGGTGCTCCTGTAGGCGTGTATAGCGGTACCGTTTCAGAGCAGTTTACGCCGTATATTGTCCCACAGGAGAACGGTAACAAAAGCGATGTGCGATGGATGTGCCTCGAACGAACCGACGGATTGGGCGTGCTTTTTGTAGCCGATCCGCTGATGGAAGCGTCGGCCCATCATTTTACTCCGCATGATCTCGACCGTGCCTATCACACGAATGAGCTCGAAATGCACGACGAGATCTATGTGTGTCTCGATTGCAGACAACGGGGACTCGGTACGGCGAGTTGTGGACCTGATACACTCGAGCAGTACCGAATCAGATCGGGGACGTATCAATACTCGGTACGGATCCATCCGAAGATCGGAAGCGAAGATCCAGCACATCTAAGATTATAGGCCCGTTTCGCTCTCCTGATCTAGCGGTTCCAAATGTGGTTATACGAACCTCAATAGCCTCCGTTCATTTACCCGCCCGCCGGAAAACCTTATAATAAAAGTAAGAAAAGATTCCGGGAGTTTGTATGGACAACCATGAGCAT
>CAYLZA010000235.1:0-5212 GCA_964387575.1 uncultured Spirochaetales bacterium
TCGATGCAAGTCCGCGTTTTACGTGCTCCGGTTCGGTCTTCAGGTGAGTGTCCAGCACGTCGGCGCCCGCCGATTGCGAGGCGCACATGAACGGTGAATATAGGGTGACGATGACCGGGGCTTCACTTCCCGCCTCCCGTACGAGTCCGCGGACTACAACCGGAAGCTCTCGAGTGCTCTCGATGCTTTGTCCGAATACCCGAATCCCGATATCGCTCTCGTGTTGCTCGGTGCCGATCCGTACGAACGGGACGCGCTTCCGTCAACTGATCCGCTCAATCTCACGCTCGCCTCGATGACCGAACGGGATATGATTATCTATTCATTTCTCGAGCAACGCGGGATCCCGGGGGCGTACTATATGGCCGGTGGGTACGGCGAGCATGCGTGGGAACCGTATCCGCCGTTTCTCGAATACGTTATTGAACACCGAGCGTAATTGAGGCTTTTCGGCATGAATGCCGAGGAGCCGTATCGCCGCAAGTGCTAAAATCCCAGTCGTTTATAGTGCTCTTCCGGACAGTCTACCGACTCGAGAGCATCGGAAAGCATTGCAGACATCGTTTTCTCGGAATCGTCTCCGGAAAGATTGTGATTCTGTTCAGGATCTGCATCAATATCATAGAGATGATTGTAGTTTTCGAAAACGCCGTCGTTGAACTTTTCGTGTGATACGGGAACCCGGGCAACGGGCATCTCGACGTTCTTCATATATCTATCGACGCTC
Organism: uncultured Spirochaetales bacterium; assembly: GCA_964387575.1. Taxonomy (GTDB): domain Bacteria; phylum Spirochaetota; class Spirochaetia; order ARS1246; family ARS1246; genus CAYLZA01. Next base: position 728 of record CAYLZA010000235.1, read on the forward strand.
ATCGCCCCCGATTTCATTGCCTCGGTAATATCGATCATAAAGTTCTTTCCGAACTCCCATCCGAGCGAATACATATAGAGCTCGTGATCTCCCGTAACCGGTGCGCGGAAATAGGTGTATTTACCGTCGGTAATATCGATCGATCGACCGTAGTACCCGTAGAGCGTCCAGTCGCGAACCGATCGTGCTTCGCCGCTAATCAACGGCAGGAGTGAACGACCGTGTATCGGCGCTTCCGGTTTCAGTCCGAAAAGATCGAGAATCGTCGGATTTATATCGATATTTGCACTCAACGCGCCGATTCGCTCAGGGACGGATCCCGTATTCGGCTCGAGATGTGGATGACAGATCATACACGGGATATGTGCAATCGTGTCGTATTGTGGGCACTTCGGTTTTCCGGTGAATCCATGCTCACCGAGAAAGTGTCCGTGATCGGTCATAAGGATAAACGCGGTATTTTCCCAAAGCCCCAGATCATCCATCGTCTCGAACACCCGGCCGAGATACTTATCTATCAACTCGATATGCGCGGCGTATTGAGCCCTCAATTTGCGGAGCTCCGGCTCGGTATGTAAATCCTTTCCGTAGGCGGGCCAGAAAAGGAGCGGTCCCGACCACTCCGAGTCGTATTTTCGGACCAGGTATTCGGGCGCGTTAAACGGTTCGTGCGGGGCAAACTCATCTATCATGAGAAAGAACTGATCATGGGTGTAATTCTTCTGAAGCCACCGCTCCACACACCTGAGCGTTTTCGAAGGCGGAAGCTCCTCCTCATCGTTCATCCGACTCATATTCCTCGCGTACCGATCCACCAATCTTCCCGCGTGCTCGGGGGTGTCGACGGGATCCGTAACCCACGGATCGTTCTCGAATCCTCTGAACAGCTCCCACCCTTCGAACTTGCAGTGATAGTTGCCGCTTCCACGCTCGAAAAGGTGATACGAGTCGGTGATAAGCATTGTAAGGACACCGGCTCGGTTGAGCATCTCAGGAAGCTCGCTGTCCCACGGTTCGAGCGCACCCCACGGACGCCAGAGAAACTCGTAGTTTCCGGTCCACAATTCACGCCTGGTCGGCATCGTTGGAAGCGATCCGGAAAAGTGTTTGTCGAAAACAAACGATTTCTGCGCCAGCCGATCTATATTCGGCGTTTCCGCGATGCCGTAGTCATATGCGTTGAGAAAATGTCGATTCAGGCTGTCACACAAAAGACAAATCACGTTCATCGTTCACCTCGTTTACCTTTTTATGGTCGCTCCCACTCCGGATCTAAAATACACGCCGAAAAGTGCCCAGGTGCCACCTCGCGTAAGGGAGGCCGCCCGGTTTTGCACTGCTCGGTTGCGAACGGGCACCGCGGATGGAAATGACATCCCGACGGTGGATCAATCGCGCTCGGTATCTCGCCCCGCACCATCTCTTCGGATCTTCGCAGCGTCGGATCCGGAACGGGAACCGCATCGAGAAGTGCGAGCGTATACGGGTGATGCGCTTTCTTGAATATCGAATCACGGGGACCGATTTCGACGATTCGCCCGAGATACATAATCGCCACCCGATCGCAGAGATACTTTGCCGTAGCAAGATCGTGAGTAATAAACAGATATGTCAGATTGAACTCGCGTTTGAGCTCTTTCATCAATTCGAGGATCAATGCCCGCACCGACACATCCGCCATCGCAATCGGTTCATCGGCGACAATAAAATCGGGATTCGTCACGAGCGCCCGGGCAAGGACGACCCGCTGAGACTGACCGCCGGAAATCTGATGCGGATACTTCCGGTAGAGAAACTCGGCGGGGCTCAACCCTACCCGGTCCATCAGCTCGAGAACACGTCGTTTACGCCGGGCCGCGTCACGAACACCGTGTATTTTGAGCGGGTGTCCGATTGCATCGCCTACACTCATGCGGGGATTGAGCGAGGAGTTCGGATCCTGGAACACGATCTGGATTTTTTCGCGCATCCGTTCCATTTCACGATGAGAGAATTGCGTCATATCCCGGCCGAAATAGGCTATCGTGCCGTTTGTCGGCTCGAGCAATCTCAGAAGGAGTCTGCCCGTAGTCGACTTCCCGGAACCGCTTTCTCCGGCGAGACCGAGCACTTCCCCCTGCATAATAGAGAATGAGATGTCGTCTACCGCGTGCACGAACGATTGCTTCCCCCCGGCAAACAGCAAATCGAGTATCGACTTATAGACCGGAAACTCCTTGGTCAGGTTTTCAACCCGTATCAGCTCTTCCATGGAGGCACCTCGTTTCCGTCATAGAGAATACACGAGGCACTGTGACCTTCCTCGACCGTATATTCAGGCGGCATCTGCTCGCGACACCGATCCATGACATACGGGCAACGATCCGCAAACGGACATCCGGCCGGCGGCGATACGAGATCCGGCGGGCTTCCCGGCATCGTTACGAGCTCGTTTTGTTCGAGATTTATGTTTGGAACACAATTTATCAAACCGTAGGTATAGGGGTGCAGCGGATTGTGATAGATATCAACCGCATTTCCAAGCTCCACGATCTTTCCCGCATACATAACGGCTATTCGATCGGCGATTTCCGCAACAAGCCCGAGATTGTGGGTGATGAGAATTATCGAAAGATCGAACTCACGGCGCAGTCGATTCAATAGATCGATGAATCCCGCTTCCACGATAACATCAAGCGACGTCGTAGGCTCGTCGCAAACGATAATCTCCGGATTGAGTATCAGCCCGAGCCCTATCATGATTCGCTGCCGCATACCTCCCGAAAGCTGATGCGGATAATCGTAGAGTCTCGTGGTCTCGACGCCGAGCGCATCGAGGATATTCTCGGCGGCCTCGAGCGCTTTTTCCTTTTTCGTTCCCGGTTCGTGCTGTTGTATCGTTTCGAGAAATTGCCGGTCGATACGGTAAAGAGGATTGAGCGATGTAAGTGGATTCTGAAAAACCATCGCGATATCGCGACCTCGGAGCTTAAGAAGCTTTCTCTGACGCATGGTAACGATATCGGTACCATGATAGCGGATGCTCCCGCCGGAGATTCTCCCGGGTGCCCGTACGAGTCGAAGAATCGATAAACCGAGTGTCGATTTCCCGCATCCCGACTCTCCCACCAGCCCGAGTGCTTCGCCTTTTCTGAGGTCTATCGATATATCCCGCACCGCCTGTACATTTCCGATACTGATCGGATAATCGATGGAAAGATTCTTTAGTTCCAGGATTTTCTCGGCCACCGTTACTCTTCCCCACCGTTCACATACATCATCGTTCGAGCAGCCTTGGATTGAGAATTTCGGCGAGCGCTTCACCGAGAAGCGTAAATCCGAGTGCGAGAAGCATAATCATCAACCCCGGGAACGTTACCATCCACCACGTGCCCGACGGAAGAAACTTTTTACCCATCGAAAGATCCATTCCCCAGTCTGGAATACCCGCCGGGAGCCCGAGACCGATATACGAGAGGGCCGCTTCGGTCATAATCGCATCGGCTATGTTCAGAGAAAAAATAACGACCGCCGTGGCAATCACATTCGGGAATATATAGCGCCCCATAATCACCCAGCGGTTTGCGCCTATCGCGCGGGCCGCCTCTACATACATCTCTTCCTTTATGCTCAATGTTTGACCACGAACGAGCCTGAAATATGTCGGGATATAGATAACGGCAACGGCGAGCGTGATATTCACGACCCCCGGACCGAGCATTGCCGCAAATGCTATAGCCAGTATCAATCCCGGAAATGAATAGATCGAATCCATGATCAGCGAGAGAATACGATCGAGAACGCCACCCAGGAAACCGGATATCAGCCCGAGCGTTACGCCGACGACCGACGAAAGTATCGCCGCCGCGAACGCAACTCCGAGAATTGTTCGTGCGCCGTGGATAATCCGGGAAAAGATATCTCGCTGCAAATTGTCCGTGCCGAAGGGATGCTCCGCGCTCGGAGGCGCGAGCTGTGGCCCGGCTTCCTGATCGAGCGGATCGTGCGGCGCCAATGTGGTAGGAAATAGTGCCATATAAATAATAAAGAGCACGATGAGCGCCCCCGTTACGAGCAGCCACCATTCCAGCCCGAATTTTTTGTGAGCGTTTATAAACACCCTCATCGGTTTCGCCAGAATCGAAGCGGGGGAAAACCGTGCCGATACCGGTTGCTTCTGTCTCACATGTTTCTCCTCAATACAATCGTCATCGGTACAATCGTCATCGGTGAGCTCCGCAAAGCCATCGCGTCAATATTTCACCCTCGGATCAATCAGCGCGTAGAGAATATCTACAACGAGTGATATCAGACTCACAATAAGCGCAAACACGACAATTACTCCCTGAACGGTTGGGTAATCTCTGAGATAAATTCTCTCGAGGAGCAGCCGCGCAATACCGGGCCATGAGAAGGTTGTTTCGGTCAAAATCGCATTTGCCAAGAGCAACGCGAACTGCAGCCCGAGCATCGTCAGAATCGGTATAAACGCGTTTTTGAGCGCGT
>CAYLZA010000236.1:0-5199 GCA_964387575.1 uncultured Spirochaetales bacterium
AAGGTTGTTGATTATTGGATCTATTCGCTACTATCGAGGCGGAGAGCCGGGGCCGCGTGAATGCGAAGATACCGGCGCTACCGAACAAGATCGACGGCGTGAACCTGATTCCCATCGTCACCGCCGTAGGAGACAAATCCGCAGCCGCTCGGGCGATGAACGGTCGAGTAGCCGCTGCTCCTCACGAGGATCTCTACTGGAGAAGCGGATACAATCTTGCGGTTCGCCGCGGAAAATGGAAGCTCATCCTTGACCGGCGACACGGGGTGACCCGTCTCTACGACGTCGTTGCGGATCCCGGGGAGACGACCGATGTGGCACCAAATCGGCCCGAGTTGGTGCGGGAGTTGAGCGAAGCCCTCGAGGAGTGGGAGCACGGACTGGAGCCGAAACGGTGGCCACGGGTCATGGATCTCTATATGGATGTGTACGGATTTCGCTACTGGTTCGGTATCTGACGGAAGCTACTCTTCCTCGAGAAGCCTCGTTTTATGCTCCGGCCAATTCAAGTCGGCTTTGTCGATAAGCTCCACGGGATTTTCGCGCCAGTTCGATCGACCTTTTTTCCGGGCAAAGAGATAGAGCTCTCCGTCGCGAACCGTCCATGCGTCGGGATCCGAGTTTACCAGATCGTCCTGAGACATCGCGTACGAGCAATATCCACCGTAGTTCGGCATGAATTGCTCCGGATCGTCGGCGAACGCATCACGGTTCTCCGCGGTTGAAAACAGCCACGTGGCTCCACGCCATGTGTATGCGTGTTGCTCGGATCCCATGGCGGCGTTCGCGTCACGTTCGAGCGAAAAATACGCCACCACGTCGGCTCCCGAAAGCGCATATCCTTCAGCTCCGACGTTAAGTGCCTCTCCCGAATCTCGGGGGCTGGATACGCAACCGGAGATGATCGCCGAAAGAAAAAGTATCGTGACAATAGAAATCAAACGAAATAGTGATGATCGCATCTAAAACTCCTCATGTTACATCCCACAACCACGCCATGTGTAGAAGGTATTCAATAGTGGTAAGACATATCAACTTCGATCGTCGGAGATTCGGTCCGCTCTGCGGGACTCGATTATCTGGTTGCCCTTATTGCGATCTCGCTTCTGCAGAAAGGTGCGCCGGTGCTGGTATCATTCGGTGATGAGAACTATACTAACGCGACTTTAAGATTTCGTATTGAAGGAGTGCATATGGTGCATAAACCGCTTCAGTCGTATCTCTATATCGCTGTGGCGAATTTCGAGAATCGCGATACGCCGTAAACGGGTCGACGGCTGTTACGGTAGTCTTTACAATCCGTTCCGCTATTGTCCTCAAATGGCAATTCCTTCGCGTATATCCTACAATACACCTATGAATAAAACCCATTACCGATTTGTGGTCACGTTACTCACGGCGGTGCTTTTGTCGATAGCGGAGATCGCTTTCGCGGGCGGAGCCGCCGAAGACTCATCGGAACGCGGAGAATATGTAGCGGCGCAGGGCGGTATCATTCGTCCCGGTGAAGTACATATCGACTCCTACATCGGAACGATCGATTATCGGTATCCGACGCCGGAGGGCGAGCTCGGGGTATCGCTTTATTCCGGCAACAAACAGGTCTCTCTGCGTGGTCAGGATGAGTTAATCCAGATCGGGCTTCAGGGCGGCCGGATGCGGTTCGAGGAGCTCCCTCCGATGAACATTGCGTTCGTGCTCGACGCAAGCGGTTCTATGGCCGGGAAAGACAAAATGAAGTGGGCGATTCGGGGGCTCGAGACGCTGGTCGAAAAGCTTCGGAATCACGATACGCTTTCGGTTGTCGTGTTTGCCGCTGATGCTGAGCTGATTCAACCGGCTGCACAGCTTCGCGAAATAGACACGGATATGCTGGTAGCGAACGTCGGCGACATCATGCCGGAGGGTACATCGAATTCGCTTCCGGCGCTTCGAATGGGATACGAGCAGGTTCTGTCGTCCTACGTTCCCGGGAATGTAAATCGGGTTTTTTTCGTTTCCGACGGCGTGGAACAGGATGAAGCGCTGATATCTCTCGCGACCGAATACGCGGCGAAAGGAATCAGCATTACCACGATCGGCGTGGGGATGACGTACAATCTCGACCTGATGAGCCGTATCTGGAAGGCCGGGAAGGGAAGTACTCGATTCATGTCGAGTGAGGAGAAAATCGACGAGATTTTCGGGACCGATCTCGACCGGATGTCCGTAGCGGTGGCGAGAAATGCAGAAATTTCGGTTGAGCTTCTGAGCGGAGCGACCTTTCTCGAAACGTGGTGGGGATACGATTATGAGAGCGAAGACACGACGATCACCCTGCAGCTGCCGACGCTTCATCACCGCGACTACGAAACCATACTGCTTCGCGTCGAATTGCCGGAATCCCGCACTGCCGGGCGCACGCCTATAGCCCGCGTTACGGTTCGTTACGAGGATCGGGCCGGCAATCCTCACACATTCGGTCCTCTCGAATTGGAAACCGAATACGCCGCAACCTCGATAGCCGAAAGCGGCTTCTCCGATCCGACAGTGCTGTGGGCGGGCACCATCCTCCATTTTGCACAAGGTTTGATCGATATCGGAGAGCTCTACTATTCCGCAGTCGACGACCGGGAACGACTGCGGCGTAACTCGGTCGAGTTTCCGATCTGGGACGACAGACGGGTCGCCCATAAAACGATGTTCGACGGGATCCTCGACCGCGAGCTTACCGAGCTCACCATGTCCATAGAAGCGCGTCTTCAGCGCTGTCTCGACATCACGCTCATGTTGCAGCAGGAAATCGAAAACGCCGGGCTCAGGCTTGCGCATGTAGATTTCTCGGATCAGCTTCTGATTACCTCGAGTTACATACAAACGCTCGCGTCTCAATCGGAGCTCAACTTCTCCACCGAAGCGATCGAAATTCTCGAGTCCAAACCGATAGTGGCTGCCGGGCCGGCGGACGCGGAAGGCCTTGATGGGGATCTTCGTGGATTGGTACGGGAGCTCGTTATCACCCTCGAGGAGGTGAAACCGGGACGGATCGTGTTTGCCGGATTCGGCGAATCGAACCCGGACGTAGGGCCTTTGAAAGCATCGCTCGACGAGATGACCGATTCGGCACTGAGCTTCATGACCGACATGACCGTAACGGGATCGAAAACGATAACCGAATATCTCGAGTCGTTCGATCTTACGTCGGCGGATATGCTCGATACGTCACTCGCGCTCGATGTGGGTGATGAATTTGATGCAGATTATGTAATCACCGGCTCACTTCTCGATATGCAAAACGCGGTGATCGTGTTCGCCCGCATCCTCAACAGCAACACCGAAACGCTCGAATCGGTAAGCCAGATCGTGGTTCCGAAGGACGAAGCGTATTACAGGAGATTCCCTCGATAGAGTCCCGAGCTCCGGAAGCGTTCGTATCAATAGTAAGTAATCGTTCTCTTCTGCGTATAGCTCAGGATTCCGTATTTCTCGAGTGTATTGTCGTCTCGATATTCGCGTTTGGAAATCCAGTTTCCTCTCGAGTCGTACTGGTAATCGTAAGTAAACCGTTGACTAACGTAGTTGTCTGCGGAATAGACGGTTCGAATTGAAAGCAATCCGGAATCGTTGTACTCGTTTTGTGTGCGAGCGGTCATCGCACCGTCCGGATCGTATATTATGTCCTGCAGTATTCTGCCGTCATCATCGTACTCGTACAATCTGCGGCCGCTCATTTCTCCGTTTTCGTAATGCCAGATGCTTTCGATGATTCTGTCGTTTTCGTCGTATGTGTTTTGCGTCCCCCGCCACGTACGGATCTGTTCTCCGAGTAGGTTCGTCGTTTCCGCAAAACGAACACCTCTATCGTCGAATCCTATCGAACGGGTAGTCAGCACTCTCCCTGTTGTATCGTACGATGTCTCATCGATCAGACGTCTCTCGTCATCGTATTCGTATACCCAGGTTTTGGTAAACGATTTGCTTTCATGTCGGTATTCGCGTTTCACGATGTTCCCGGAAGAATCGAAATGCGTGGTCCATCGGTACAGCAACTCGCCTTTTTCGCCGTACGTATCGGCGATTTGCGACGTCAACCGGTTCTGATCGTCGTAGGCATATCGGCGCGTCGCTTCGAGCTTTTCATCCCGATCGTATCTACGAACCAGCACCGGTACTGAGTTCTCATATTCTACTTCCCACGAAACCGGATCGGAGTATCGGGACCGGTAAAATCCCGCCGATTCGACGAGCCCGGAATCGTTGTACGAATACTCCCATCGAGGACCGCTACCGAGATAGTCTCTGCTGTTGTACATTCTCCTCGATTCGTTTTTCAGCCTACCCCCGGCCGCGAAATCGAGGTTTTCCCGGTAGTTTCCGGACGAATACCGGATCGAGATGTCCGAAGGCTGATTCCAACCTTCGGTGATGATCGCGGTTTCATCGATACGAAGCGTGTCCGGGTTGTATTCAGTTCCGCTTATTTCCATTGTTGTATTCGATTGCCGATAACCGGTGGAAGAATCGTAGGTTCGTATGGTTACGATCGTTTTCTCCGTGCCGTACTCGGCCTGCCAATCATGGGTCAGTCCGTTTGCGTCGTATTTTTTTTGGGATATCATCCTTCCGAGCGAATCGTTTTTGGTCTCCGTTTTACCCGTCAAATCGCCGCTCGAGTAGTGGTAGCTCGAATCGATCACGGTAGTACCATCACGTTCGTACGATATGGTCCATTCTCGCGTTCTTCTTCCCGAAGACCTGATGGTAAAGCGCACCAGCCTTCCGTCTTGGTCGTACTCATACGCCGTGGCGTTACCGTAGCTCTTCTCTTCGGCGAGGCGACCGGCCGAATCGAACTCGAGCTCGAGTGTTACATCGTAATTCGCGTCCAGCTCGACGAGTGTTTTTACCGGTCCGCGAAGATCGAAATCAGCTCGAGCTCGAGTCTGTACCGGCGGTTCCTGTGAGACCGTCGACGACACCGAAATTATAAAAAGGTAAATTGCCGACAGATAGAACGTTATCCGTTTCATACACGTAGTGTAGTGTGCGGTACCTGCGATTACAAGAACGGAACGGCGCATCCGAATCCCGAAGCGGAAATTCTGCGTGTTCACACGGAGGTAGGCGACATATACACTACAAGAAGCGTAAGGAAAATCACGACCGATTTGACGCCTACACATACGGAGCAACACACATGAAAAAAAATGATATTACTCC
>CAYLZA010000237.1:0-5195 GCA_964387575.1 uncultured Spirochaetales bacterium
GGGGCGCTACCCACAAACCGCCTGACCACACCAGTGTGGTCAGGCGGTTTGTGATTTGCATGAAATCCCGATGCTTTGACACGAAACGAAGGAGATAGATTGAATATCATATTGTGCATTATTGATACGCTACGTTACGATTACATCGGTGCTAACGGTAACACATGGATAGAAACGCCGAATATCGATCGGCTTTCCGCGCAGTCGTTGAATTTCGACAAGGTTTATACATCGAGCTTTCCGACGATTCCGCATCGTACCGATGTAATGACCGGTCGCTATGGTAGCCCGTTCCATATATGGATGCCGCTTCGGTTCGATTCAACGACACTCCCGCGGCTTCTTTCGGATAACGGATACTGTACGCAGTTGATCCACGACACGCCGCATCTCGTAAACGGGGGACATAATTTCGATTTTCCCTTCCATGCCTGGACGATGATCCGAGGAAGCGAGGTGGATCGTCCGAGAATCGATATGTACGGCTCGGCCGACGACGAGCTCCCCGGCAATCTTCGCAGAGATCCCGAGCTCGACGAGCTCGGAGATGACGCCGGGTGGATTAATGAAATGACCTATATACGTGCGAATAGAAATCGTAGCGATCAATCGGAGTGGAATTGCGCACGGTTGTTTACGGGGGTCGAACGATTTCTTTATGACAACAAGGGGAGAAACAATTTCTTTCTCTGGATAGACTGCTTCGATCCGCACGAACCGTGGGATGCCCCGCCTGAATTCATGCTCAAGTACGACAAAACACCTGGTTACGACGGACGGATCGATCCGCGGCTATGGAGCGTTCGCGATACTTCGGGCGTGTCCAAAGCAATATCGGATCGGATCCATGCCTGCTATGCCGCGAAGGTGAGTTGGATGGATCATTGTCTCGGACGAATGTTGGATGCACTCGACGAAACGGGTCTCAGCGAATCCACCGCAGTCGTTTTTACCGCCGACCATGGGACGCAGCTCAACGAACGCGGGTATTTCGGAAAAAGCCTACCCGTAAAGGAACAGGAGGGTCACGTCCCGCTGATGATTCGTCTTCCCGACGGTCCGAAAGGGCGCAACGGGAGCATCGTGCAACCGCAGGATACTTTTGCGACGATATTGGGAATTGCCGGATCACCGGTTCCCGCCGGTCTCGATTGCCGAAACGTCCTCGAATTACCTCGCGACCGCGGGAAATCATCGATCGACCCGAAGCTTGCTACCGATTCGAGTTTCGGCAAACCGGAACGTACCATAGCGCTTTCAGGCCACGCTGCAGCCGACTGGGACAGTGTTCCCTATCCGTTCACCGTCTTCGGCGACCAGTATTATCTATTCGCCGCTTTGGAACCGGCAAACTCACAACTCATGCGGTACGGCGAAACGAACGATATATCCGGTGATCATCCTGATATCGTAGCAAAGCTTCACGCGGCCGGTGTCGAGGAGCTCGAGCGCAGGGGCGCCGATCATGAGCTGATCAACTGGATTCGCAGTGGAGGTACATTACCGTTTCCGGCCAAAAGACCGCTGTACGATGGGGCGCCTATGCCGCTCGGTTACGAACAATATTTCAAGCGGGTGTATCGGCACTAATCGGCATATATCCTGTCCCGGCGTCTGGCGTCACCGGTATTGGGAAGTAACATGTTCGCCGGAAACCGACACATCCATACGACGATCATGAAATCGCCTGCCGAAACAAAGCGGCAGGTAGAAATTCAACGGCAAAAAAGGCACGATAGTGCTCAGAAAGGAGTGCGCACATCATATGAGCGACAAAAAGCACGAAGAGCCGAACGACGAGAACGAAAACCAGGGAAACGAATCGGACCAAAACGAATCGGGCGCAAATGAGCCGGGCCAAACCGAATCACGCGGGAGCTTGTTTCGCATGGGAGGTGGCTATACCGGATCCAAACGAACGATGACGTGGATCGTCCTTGGGATATTGCTCGTTTTTATTCTGCTACGAACCGGTTTTTTCGAACAATGGGGAAATCAACCGCCGGTCAGACACCTTATCTCGGACCCGGAGATATCGATGCAAAACGGCAATACCGAAGTAACGTACTGGCTCCATGTTCCCGTCGGCACCGAGGTCGGTACGACCGAGACCCTCATATCCGATTTCTTAATTAGAGAAGTAAGGCGACAGATGGTCGACGAGTTCAGAGTTTCGGAAGCCGATACGGTTCGATTCTTTGTGTTCGACTCTCCGAAACCGGGAACCGATGAGCTCAAAACCGTTAAGGTCGATGAACCGGACCATACGTACAGATACGACATGGCGGCGAACACCATTACGAAGGTGGAGTAGCCGCAGCAACCATCGCCGCCCCGGTAACAGGTCACGGATTCCTACGGCTCGAGAATCACCTTAATAAGTCCCTTTTCACCGGTGTGGAGCCTCTCGATGAGCTCACCCCCGCGTGAGAGCGGCGCCACGGTGCTCACGAGCGGGTCGAGCTCAACCGCGCCGCGTTCAATGAGGTCGATACAGACAGTATATTCACCTGCGGAAGCATTCGATCCTTGTAGGCGGATTTGTCTGCTAACCACATACTGCAAAGGTAGCTCTACATCGGGGGTGATGTTACCGATAAGGGTAACGCTCCCCCCTTTTCGCACCGAATAAATACAGCTGTGGAGCGACGCTGTATTTCCCACCGCATCAAAAGCCAGGTCCGCGCCGTATCCTCCGGTAAGCTCAAATACACGTGCTCCGACATCGTCCACGGCAGGATTAATGATTCTGTCGGCCCCGATTTGTTTTGCCGTTTCGAGCCTGTCTTCGGCTATATCCGCCGCAATAATAGTCCCTAATCCGGCGGTTCTGAGCATCTGTATGAGTAAAAGCCCGATCACGCCGGCACCTATGACAACACCGGTTTTCCCTATCGAGTACGGGCTGATTTCGAGCGCGTGGAGCGCAATCGCCATCGGCTCGATCATTGATGCATGATGAAACGATACGGCGTCGGACAATCGGTACGAAATGCGCTCGGGAACGACCACGTATTGAGCAAAAGCACCATCACGTCGATATTCATCACAGGAAACTCCGAGCACCCGCCGATTCACACAGAAGTTGATCTCTCCGCGGTTGCAGTACGAACAGGCACCGCAATAAATCGTCGAATCAAAGGTAATGCGATCCCCGATCGAAAACGTCCTGCATTCGTCGCCGACTGCTTCAACGATTCCCGAGGCTTCATGCCCCATTATGACCGGGGGTATTCGCCGGCCGGTACTTCCGTCGTAGCCGTGGACATCGCTCCCGCATATCCCTACCGCTTTGACGCGAACCAGGAGCTCATCCGGTTCCGCCTCGGGTACGGGGATTTCGACCATACGTAGATCGCCATAGCCCATTAATTGTAATGCCTGTTGCATTGCCTCTCTTTTTCGAGTCGTCACACATCACTCCTGTGAACACTCATTGTAACGACACATCCGGCGTTTTGATAGAAGCTCGATGAGACGATGGATAAACACTTCGACATGGTATAGGATGTCGTCGAGTAACCAACGATTCACACGACACTGCAGAGGCATCCGGAGAGAACAATGCGAAAGGAAACCATGACGCCGCGAGAACGGTGGGAAGCCGTGCTGAAACGGGATAAGCCGGATCGTATTCCAATGGATTACTGGGCCACCTCGGAAGCGACCGAGAAGCTGCTCAAGCACCTCGGATGCGGCACCCTCGAAGAGGCATTGAGCAAGATGCATGTCGATAGACCGATAACGGTTTCGCCGGTCTATACGGGCCCTGAAATTCCAAACGGCAGCGATGTGTTCGGATGCAAACATCAGATCATGAATTATGCTTCCGGATCGTATGTCGAATGCGTATATCATCCGCTGGCGTCATACGATTCGGTTGAGCAAATCGAAACGGAGTATACTTGGCCCGACAACGATTGGTGGGATTACTCGACGATTACCGATCAAATAAAGGGAAAGGAAGATCAGTCTGTACGCGGAGGGGGATCTGAACCGTTTTTGACGTACTGTCATTTACGTGGACAGCAACAGGCGTATATGGATATGGCACTCAATCCGGATATCGTTCACTACTGTCTTGATAAGCTATTTGATCTCGCCTATACAAAAACACAGCGAATTTTCGAGCAGATTCCCGGAAAAGTGATGATTACCTATATCGCCGAGGATCTCGGCTCACAAGAAAGCCTTCTGTTTTCACCCGAAAACATACACGAGTTCTTTCTTCCCCGCATGAAAAGAATGATGGATCTCACCCATCAAAACGACTCGTATGTGTTTACGCATAGCGATGGTTCCATCCGCGAGATAATTCCCGATCTAATCGAAATCGGTATGGATGTGCTGAATCCGATCCAGTGGCGTTGCAAAGGGATGGACAGAGAAGAGCTCAAAAAAACGTTCGGCGAGCAGATCGTATTCCACGGAGCAATGGACAATCAGCAAACACTTGCGTTTGAAAGCGAAGAGATTGTACGTCAGGAAGTACGCGACAATATTCGAATTTTGGCCGCCGGGGGAGGATATATACTCGCACCGTGTCACAACATACAAGCGGTCAGCCCTCCTGAGAATATCGTCGCAATGTACGAAACCGGATACAACGAGGGATGGGTATAGTTACTTCTTTTCAAATCGTCGCACGTAGAAGTATTCGCTGCCGTATTCGGCTTTTGTGAGATCACCCCTCTCGACAAGCTTCTCTACGATAGACCAATCGGCTCCCGCCTTGCCAAGGAAAGCCTGTACCGCACTGTCCTTCATCGGATGAACCGAAGTAATGCTCAACAAATCCGATTCGGCGTCACCGGTAAACGCAAATGCGTCGCCTTCATACCCTATCAGATATTCCACCGTATCAATCTTTTCGCTGAAGATTTGATATGCTCGATTAATAGCGGTCTCCGAGGGTGCATGAACCCTTGATTCCGCGGGGGGCCTCGTCGGAATGGAAACATACGCCGTACGAGGATTGAGTCGAGCAAGAAATTCGGCGATCTTCATCAGGTTTTCAACCCCGTCGTTTTTATCTTTGATAAGCATCGTCTCCGTTACGAGATCTCCGGTGTAGTGCTTTCCAAATTCCAGCATTCCATCAAGGATGGCACCGAGATCGAGAGTTTTGTGTGGACGATTGATTCTCCGCCACACCGGTTCGATAGTCGAATCGATCTTGAGTGAAACCCAATCAG
>CAYLZA010000238.1:0-4531 GCA_964387575.1 uncultured Spirochaetales bacterium
AAAATAATTCCCCGTAATACCTAAGCTCAGACTCGGATCTATCGGAGGGAGAACTACAGTCAGGGAGGCACGTTGTTCGCCGATCTCAGATTCATACCGGACGTTCGACGAGAGCGTATGTTTGCCGACAAAGTCTTCGTCCCACGAAAACAGCTCATTTACAAAGTCCGATATCTCGGAATCGTAGGTGTGTTGAAACGCGGTAGCGGAGAAGTCATACGTAAATGACGAAGCTTCGAGTCCTTGAAACTCACCAAACGGTTTGCTGTTCAATTTCGTCGTCGTCCCGAGCTTTACAAACGTAGCATTACGGTCGCGCTTCTTCATTTCCTCCCATTGAGGCGTCGTGGAATCCCACGCATTGAAGTGTGACCGTACACTGTTCGTCAGCGTAAGACTCTGGTTGACCGAGAGAAGCGTTCCCAATAACGATCCCGAGTAGTCGAGGCTCGTATTCGTCTTGAGCTCGGTAAGCGAATAGTCCGCCGAGAAATCAATATCCTCCGGTCTCTGCCACGCGGTTGTTCGCATTTTCGTATCGAGCGAAAGGTCGGGTCTGATCACGTATGAGAGTTTCTGGTTATACAAAGCCGGAGTGCGAAAAGCTTCTATCGACCCGGCGGCGATCAGCCCCGGGATTCTCAGTTTCTCCTCATCTTCCTCGTCTTCCTCTTCCGGCTCGTCGGTCTCCCACGGTGGAATCAGCTTCTCCGCTTTTGCGGTCGGGCTACGCTTACCGGTCCCCCCCCGTTCGATTTCGGTCGCGAAGATCGTACCTCCGATCCGCGCGGACAATGCGGGGAGCGTGACCGTGTCAGGATAGAAAAACTCGAGCTCCGGATATGCGTATCCGGCAGGTGATACGGTTGCGTCGAGCCCGAAGTCTGCAAGCGGTCTTGCTTTTGCCCTCCAGCCGACGGTTGCATCGAGCTTGGAAATCTGGAGTGTCTGCAAATAGGGGGAGAGTGTTTTCAGCGAAGGCGAAAACCGGCTTTTCGCCTGCCATAGAAACCGCGTCGTCGTCGATGCTCTCGGCCCGTTCCCGGTCTCCGGTCCTTCCAATCCGAGTATACTCGCCCAATCGAGCTCCTCTTTTCTCTCGGAAAAATCGCGAGTCATATACGGGTCGGAATAATGCTTGAACAGGATCTGGAGACTCAACGTCGGCGCTTTTAACGCGATTTCGGCGTCAACGAGAAACCTGAAAGGAAGCGTGAGAGAACCGAGCTCAATAGAGCTCCATCGTCCCGTGTAGATTCCTTCAGCGTTCGGTATAAGATAGCTATATGCACCGTCTTCGGTCTGATAAATGTCCCGGGTGCGGGCGATACCGGCGGTAAAATCGATATTCTCGAACGGTGCGGAAGGATGAAAGAGTCCGTCAACCGCAAGATACAGACCACGGCGTGTATACAAATCGGCGATTATCTTGAGATGATCCGATTGTTCACTGCGCGTCCGTTGCGGCTGTTCTTCCTCGCCGGTTGATTCTATTCTTTTTTTCCGAAGGAAAAGTCCCTTTAGCTCGGTCTCGAACTCCTCTCCCGGGCTGTCGGTTACCCGAAGGAAAGAGAGCGAATCGGACTGTTTCGGTTTTGATCCGATGAGATACGTCGTGGTCTGGATAAAATACCCTTTGACGTCGTCGAATCCGGCGGACGGATGAAAAACGAGCTCATCACCGGGATGAAAAAAGAACGGAAAATAAAACATCGGTATATGCCCGACATAGAGAACCGCATTTTTCAACGCCCATTCGCTCGGGGCAAGAACCCAGATAGTATCCGCACCGATGTGATAATACGGGCTTTTCTGATCCGAGGAAGTGATCGTTCCGGACTCGAGCATGATAATATCGTCCGCAAGCCGATATATCGTATCTCCGCTGTAATAAAACGTGACCGATTCTTCCTCCAGCTCCCGTTCAGTCGTCGATGTACCTTCGGAAAAAACTCCCTGCCAATTGTCGAGACTGAACGACAGGCTCTCTCCCCGAAACACCTCGGTGCTGTCACCCTGTTCGAGTGTATATTCGAGATTTCCCGTCGCCGTAAGCTCATTTGTCTGTTGATTATGGATAATCCGATCGGCACTGATTCGATGTTTCGATTCGGTTTCGGGATCTTCCATCGAGAGAACAACATTTCCGTGAAGCCGAAGATAGTTTTCGCCGTCTTCGTCGGAAGTGACATATTCAGAGCTATTGGCGGATTCGATTCGAATCGTTGTTTTCGTACTCTCGGTTTCGGCTCTCTCTCTGCGGCGAACCCCTTCTATATCATAGTACGAGTAAAGCCGGTTCTGTAGATCCCGTCTCGCCCCTTTGGTTTGTATGCCTAAACGTTCGCACCATGCGAGCAGCTCATAGTAGCTACCCGTTCGTATATCGAGCTCGAGTGTTTTTTGGAGTAGATCGGTATCGTCCGGCGTATCGGAGGAAATCTCCTGGGTATATGGACGGACCGATACAAACACCGCGAGAACCGCAGCACATAAAGCAAACCGCAGGAAACTTCTCGTAATCATGTAGCCCGGAGGTCGGCTCCTTTACTCGTAAGTACACCGGACAAAAATCGTCCCGTATATGAGCTCGTGCACTCGGCAATTTCTTCCGGCGTGCCGGATGCAATGACGGTCCCGCCTCCGTCTCCACCTTCAGGACCGAGATCTATAATGTGATCGGCCTGCTTGATGACATCGAGATTATGCTCGATCAGCGCAACCGTATTTCCCCGATCCACGAGCGTATTGAGCACTTCCATCAGCTTGCGAACATCCTCGAAGTGAAGACCGGTCGTAGGCTCGTCGAGGATATAAAAGGTTTTTCCCGTGCTTTTTTTTGAAAGCTCGAGCGACAACTTGACTCGCTGTGCCTCACCGCCGGACAATGTCAACGCCGATTGACCGAGCTTGATATAATCGAGCCCCACCTCGCTCAGCGTCGACAGTTTTCTCAGTGCCGCTGGAATCCTGTTGAAAAACTCCAGAGCTTCTTCGACGCTCATTTCGAGGACGTCGTGTATATTTTTACCCTTGTACCGTATATCCAGGGTTTCCTTGTTGAATCGTTTGCCTTTGCATACATCGCATTGAACATATACGTCCGGCAGGAAATGCATCTCTATCTTTATCGTACCGCCACCGTGACAATGCTCACATCGACCTCCTTTCACGTTGAAGGAGAAGCGCCCCGGTTTGTAGCCGCGCGCTTTTGAGTCGGGTAACGAAGCAAATAAGTCGCGGATAATCGTAAACAATCCGACGTACGTAGACGGATTTGATCTCGGTGTTCTGCCGATCGGGGCTTGATCGATATTAATAACCTTGTCGATATTGAGTATTCCGCGAATCGTGTCGAATGCCCCCTCATCGAGTCTCGTTCGACCTACCCGGTTCGACAGCGCGGGGTGTAGAATATCGCTCAGCAATGTCGATTTCCCAGATCCGGACACACCGGTAACCGCAATCAATGTGCCCAGCGGGAAACTCACGTCGATCCCGCGGAGATTATGTTCGCGGGCACCCCGAATGGTGATCTCGGTTCCGTTCCCACCTCGTCTTTCTGCTCGTCCCGGGATGCTTATTTTCCGGCTCAGATATTTTCCGGTAAGGCTTGCGTCGTTGCTTTCAATTTGATCTATCGTGCCTTCGGCAACGATCAGTCCGCCGTGGATTCCGGCACGCGGACCGAGATCGACGATATGATCGGCGGTTCGAAGTGTCTGTTCGTCATGTTCTACCACAATGAGCGTGTTTCCAATGTCTCTCAGATGTTTGAGCGTCGAAAGCAATCGTTCGTTGTCGCGCTGATGAAGACCGATTGTCGGTTCATCGAGGATATAGAGCACACCGACCAGCTGCGAGCCGATCTGCGTAGCCAACCGAATGCGCTGGGCTTCCCCACCCGAAAGCGTCGACGCGCTCCGGTCGAGGGTCAGGTATTCGAGTCCGACGCTCGTCAGAAATCGAATCCTCGAGGTGATTTCCTTCAATATCTGACCGGCTATTTGATTCTCCGTTTTATCGAGTGACAGTTTTTCGAAGAATCGAGCAGCGCGATCAACCGTGAGCGTAGTAACCTCGTAGATATTTTTTCCGCCGACGGTCACCGAAAGGGCCTCCACTCTCAACCGGCGTCCTCCACACGCGGAGCACACGCGCTGACGCATGAATCCTTCGAGCCACTCCTTTACACCCGAAGAGCTCGTCTCCAGATATCGTCTTTTCAGATCATTCAGTATTCCCGGAAACCGGGAGGTAAACTCGAACTTTCCGGTTCCTTTCCGGTTTTCATACGTAACCTCGATTTCCTTGTCCGAGCCGTAGAGTATGACATCCATCACGTCGTCCGAGAGCTCGATAAAAGGAGTATCCAGTTCAAAACCGTGTGCTTTTGCCACCGCCTCGAAGCGGCTTCGATACCACGCCGCCCGTGGATTCTGTGTGGCGATCGCTCCGCGGTTGTACGAAAGCGATCTATCGGGGATAACCAGATCCGCATCGAATTCCAACGTAACGCCGAGTCCGGAAC
>CAYLZA010000238.1:4541-5194 GCA_964387575.1 uncultured Spirochaetales bacterium
GCTTTCGCATGCGCCGTAGGGGCTGTTGAACGAAAAAAGACGTGGCTGCAATTCGGGAAGGCTTATACCGCATTCGGGGCATGCGCTTCTCTGCGAAAAAAACTGCTCCGATTCCTTTTTTCCGCTACGGCTGTGGACTACGGTCTTTCCATCCGCCGTCTCGAGCGCAGTTTCGATCGATTCCGCAAGAC
Organism: uncultured Spirochaetales bacterium; assembly: GCA_964387575.1. GTDB lineage: Bacteria > Spirochaetota > Spirochaetia > ARS1246 > ARS1246 > CAYLZA01. The sequence goes on from CAYLZA010000238.1 coordinate 4,733, forward strand.
GCGATCGTACTGAAGGCTCCATTTTTATTCGATCTACGACGATTTCGATTGTATGCTTCCTATTCTTGGCGAGATCCGGTTCATCTTCGAGAAGAATCATCTCCCCATCGATCCGTGCGCGAACGAATCCCGCCCTGCGTGCGTCCTCGATAATCTTCTTGTGCTCTCCTTTTCTTCCTCGTACCACCGGGGCGAGGATGGTAATACGCGAATCCTCGGGAAAGGAGAGAACGGTATCGATGATCTGATCAACCGATTGCTCTCGTATTTCTCGGTCGCACGAAGGGCAATGAGGAACACCGATCCGAGCGTAGAGTAAACGTAAATAGTCGTAAATTTCGGTTACCGTTCCGACCGTCGACCGCGGATTCCGGTGAGTTGTTTTCTGCTCTATCGAGATTGCCGGCGACAAGCCTTCTATATAATCGACTTCGGGTTTGTCGAGCTTACCGAGGAACTGCC
>CAYLZA010000239.1:0-4671 GCA_964387575.1 uncultured Spirochaetales bacterium
GGAAGCACGAGAATATGAACCGGTGCCTGCGGATTGATATCGCGAATCGCCATTGCGACATCATCTTCAAAAACGATATCCGCATCCGCCTCGTGCCGAATTATCTTGTCAAAAATCGTAGTATCGCTCATATCTATCGCGCTGAGCCTACCATGCACGGTACACTTTCAGCAATCAATCCCAGCCCATGACATTCCTCGGGTTGGGTAGTATGATGGTGAATGCGGAATCGGGAATGCCTGATTTCGATACCCACTTCGAGGATACATTGAAACACTATAAGAAGAGCCGACAGCGCGAGCAGATTCTCACATTACTCAAAACCAGCAATGAGCACCTTTCGGCGGATGAAATCTATCACCGCCTCAAAGACGATTTCCCCCGTATTAGCCTCGGCACGGTGTATCGAAATCTGGGTGTTCTGCATGAGCAGAACCGTATCCGCAAGCTAAGCTTTGTTTCCGGCAGAGATCGGTTTGACGGACGAACCGGTCATCACTATCACTTTCTGTGCGAACGATGCAATTCAATATTCGATGTTGAGCTCGACATCGAAGAAGACCTCGACGGGCTCCTGACGCGGACAACCGGTCATTGTTCCGACCGGCATCAGATCGAGTTCTATGGTATTTGCCGGAAGTGTCGGGCAAAAAGCGGAAATACGCACGATCAAAATTGACTGTGCGCAGGATAGAAGTGCCCCGCGTTACCGCTCATCCGGCGGCCGCCGCGGTCGCCATCCGGCCGCAGCAGCCGACGCCGGCTGCTGCGAGGTGTGATCGGTGCCGCCGCCGTCAGGCCACGGCGTTCGTGTTCTTTGAATCGACGGGAACCGACTCGAACGTCAGCTCCCCGTCTTTTTCGTCTATCCGGACGAGACTTCCCTCGGTGACATCCCCGGTCAGAAGCTTTTTTGCCAGCGGATTCTGGACCATGCTCTGAATGGTTCGCCGGAGCGGTCGTGCACCGAAGGCGGGATCGAATCCATTTTCGGCGATAAGCGCTTTGGCTTTCTCCGAGAGCTCGACGGTGATCTTTCGCTCTGCCAGACGTTGCTCTAAAAACCTGAGCTGTATGTCCACGATTCCGAGAATCTGTTCCTTTCCGAGTCGTCTGAACGTTATGATCTCATCCACACGGTTTAGAAACTCAGGTTTGAACGTGCGTTTCATAAGCGCGTCGATATCGTCCTTTACCGATTCGAGGGTCTCGGCGCCGAGGATCAAATCGCTTCCAATATTACTTGTCATAATAACGATGGCGTTTCGAAAATCAACGAGCCTTCCCTGCCCGTCGGTCAGCCGTCCTTCGTCGAGTAACTGAAGAAGCACATTGAATACATCAGGATGCGCCTTCTCGATCTCATCGAAGAGAATAACCGAATACGGTCGTCTTCGAACCGCTTCGGTCAGCTGTCCGCCCTGATCGTAACCGACGTAGCCTGGAGGTGCGCCGATCAACCTGGAGACGGTGTGTTTTTCCATATATTCGCTCATATCCACTCGAGTGAGCGCGCGTTCGTCGCTGAAAAGAAAATCTGCGAGTGTCTTCGCAAGCTCGGTCTTCCCGACCCCGGTCGGACCGATAAAGATAAAGGTCCCGGTCGGTTTGTTCGTATCCGAAAGCCCGGTCTTGTTTCGCCGTATCGCATCCGATACTGCACGTATCGCCACATCCTGACCGACCACACGACGGGACAAGATTTTTTCGAGCTCGAGAAGCTTGGTCATTTCGGAGCTCATCATTTTCGACACCGGAATACCGGTCCAGCTCGAAACGACACCGGCGATGTCCTCCTCGGAGACCTCCTCGCGGAGAAGCTGGTTTTCACCCTGTCGCTCTTCGAGCAGTTTGGTCTTCTCTTCGAGCTCTTTGCGGGTATTCGGCAATAAGCCGTGCTTTATCTCGGCCGCTTTTGCGAGGTTTCCCTCCCGTTCATACCGGACTTCGTCGGTCTTGAGCTCTTCGAGCTTCATCTTGAGCGAGCGAATCGATTCGATAATTCCCTTCTCGTTCTGCCACTGAAGCTTGAGATGATCGTGCCTGCTCCTCAGCTCGCTCAGCTCCTCCTCGATCTTCTGCTTTCGCTCCACCGAGGCGGGATCCTCTTCACGAGCCAGCGCCTGTTTCTCTATATCGAGCTGAAGAATTCGCCGTTCGTTCTTGTCGAGCTCGATCGGCTGGCTCTCGATCTCCATCTTGAGCCTGCTCGCGGCTTCGTCCACGAGGTCAATCGCCTTATCCGGGAGAAACCGGGCGGTTATATATCGATCCGAAAGCGTTGCCGCGGCGATGAGGGCTTCATCCATGATTCGTACGCCGTGGTGCACTTCATAGCGCTCTTTTAATCCGCGGAGGATCGCGATCGTCGCCTCGACCGAGGGCTCGTCGGTAAATACCGGCTGAAACCGTCGCTCGAGCGCCGCGTCCTTTTCGATGTTTTCACGATACTCGTCGAGCGTCGTTGCCCCTATCGCACGAAGCTCTCCCCGTGCAAGTGCCGGTTTGAGCAGATTCGATGCATCCATCGCTCCTTCGGCGGCACCCGCACCGACGAGCGTATGCAGCTCATCGATAAAGAGGACGATTTGCCCGTCAGACTTTGCTATTTCGTGGATAACCGCCTTGAGCCGTTCCTCGAACTCGCCTCTGAACTTCGCCCCAGCTACGAGGGCACCGATATCGAGCGCCAAGAGTTTTTTATTCTTGAGCGAATCCGGCACATCCCCCGAAACTATCCTCCGGGCGAGTCCCTCGGCGATCGCCGTTTTTCCGACTCCCGGGTCGCCGATCAGGACCGGATTGTTCTTGGTCCTCCGTGAGAGAACCTGCATGATCCGTCGGATCTCCTCATCGCGTCCGATTACCGGATCGAGCTTTTCCTTTCTCGCGAGCTCGGTGAGATCCCGACAGTATTTGTCGAGCACCTGATATCGATTCTCCGGGTTCTGATCGGTTACGCGTTGATTACCCCGAATCTCCTGCAACGATTTCAACACCCCGTCACGTGAAACACCCTGGGCGTTGAGCATTTTTGCTAGATCGGTTTTTGTATTGAGTATCGCGAGCAGAATATGCTCGGTGCTAACGTACTCATCCTTCAGACCGTCGGCTTCGTTCTCCGACTGCTGGAAAATCTTCGCAAGCCCGGGAGACATCGAAGGCTGTACCGTGTCTCCGTAGGCCCTCGGTTTTTTCTGGAGTGTTTCCTCGAGCTGCCGTTCAATTACCTCGCGATCTACCCCGAGTGCATCGAACAACGGTGGAATAACGCCGTCCTGCTGCTTCAAAAGCGCCGTCAGCATATGCTCGGGATCTATGCTCGAGTGATGATAGCGGTTCTGAAGCGATCCGGCGTTTTGAAGCGACTCCTGCGCTTTAGTAGTAAGTTTTTCGTAGTTCATATGGCCTCCATGTCCGTACACGCCTCACTGCCCCTGGGTCGTGAGATGTCAAACGCGAATGTGTGGAGGTGTCGTTGTATTGCCGCATGATAAAGATACGCGTAGAACCGCCTCCGGTCAAATATCTCGAGGACGGGATTTCGCCGATGAGTGTCTGCACCGGGACGAACCGACCCCGATAGTTCCGGTATCAGCCGCCGTTTTCGTCGTCGGCTCCACTTTCCTGATCGGATCTCTTCGGTGGATTTTTTCGCATATAATCGTGCTCTTCGGTAACGTCCTTGATCAGATCGCGCACTTTCCAATCGAGGTTTTTCTCCGTGCTCATGCAGAATGCAACCGTAGCCGGATCTTCGACAACGCTTTTCACTCCCCGCATGATTCGCCCCATTTCCTCCTGGCTGAACCCGTGCATAAAAATTACTTTGTAATCCTCCATTGTTCCTCCTAAATCTCTGAGAAACCGAGGTTGAGATCGAGCCGTTGTTCTTCGGAAAGCTCGATATCAACTGCCTTCGCATTATCGGCGGGCTTCCGTGTTTTTATCGCCGGTTATCGTCACCGAGTTTCCCCACGGATCGTCGTACTGCTCGCCGAGGCTATAATGGGGGCTGCTGATCGAAAACCCTCGCAGCCCGTTTCGGGCCGCGTACTCGTTTGCTTCTCGTATGCGTTCATGACGCCAGTTCGACGCCGCAAACGCGTCGATTGTTCCTTCCTCGAGATGCTTGTTGAGCACATCGATAATCGGGCCGACCGGTTTGGACGGATCGTCCCGATGAAGCCCAAAGATATCGATCGTGTCGAATCCGAGCCTCTCGAGGCAGTCGTGTAGATCGGACGTTATATCTTCGGGTGTTACCCGTTGACGATCGCCGTCATGGTGTGCTCCTTTGTCGAGCAGGATGATTTCATCTCGAATTACTCGATCGTTGACCCACGCTGCAAACACTTTGTCCGACTCGCCCCCGCCGTATACGTGGGCCGAATCGAAAACATTGATTCCGGCCCGGAATACCGCGTCGAAAAGCTCGAATCCCTCATCGAGCCGGTCCGTCCTGAGCATGATCGTACCCTGGGCGATTTTCGATGCCCGCTTCGAAACGCCCGGAATGGTCGTGTATTTCATCGGTCGATATCCGCCGGATAACGAAGATTCCAGTGCGCTCGTATCGAGTCCATCGTTTCCATGACAGCGATGCTTTCATCGAGCGGCATCCGCTCGCTCTCGGTCGCCCCGTCACGCAAACAGCGGCCGACTTCCTCC
>CAYLZA010000239.1:4681-5192 GCA_964387575.1 uncultured Spirochaetales bacterium
AATTGTATCCGTTTCCTTCGAACGCAACTTCGACGTTTTCGGGATCCCGATCGCCGCGAAAGATCGTATAGCCGCCGTTCCCGCGCCACCAGGTCCGGTTGATCTTGATATAGCCGTCGGTGCCGTATATGAGCGCCTCATGCGGGGTCTGTGTTCGAATCGCTACGGTCAGCATCGCAAGCCGGCCGTCGAGATACGAGAAGCCGATAACTTCCTGCTCATCGATCCCGGTCGATCCCATTTGGGCGAACCCGGTTACCGCCGCCGGTTGCTCCTCGAAGAGGAAAGACGCAAACGAAATCGGATATATACCGATATCGAGAAGCGCTCCGCCGCCGAGCGCGGGATCGAACAATCTCGACTTCGGATCGACGTCGGCCCTGAAACCGAAGTCCGCCTGGATCATCCGCAGCGTGCCGATCTCACCTGCATGCAACTTCTGCATGGCTTGAATGATCGGAGCACGGCTGCGACGCTGCGTGCCCATCGTTACCACCCGGTCGTGCTTGCG
>CAYLZA010000240.1:0-5191 GCA_964387575.1 uncultured Spirochaetales bacterium
CGTCGTAGATCCCGAAAGAAGCTCATATATCCCGTTTCCGTCGGGGGAAACGCCGACACTGCTCGATAAATTCCCCTGCGGATCAAAATCGATGAGCAATACCCGTTTTCCGGTTTCCGCAATATAAGCGCCAAGGTTGACGGCGGTTGTGGTTTTGCCGACACCGCCCTTTTGATTGGCAAAAACGATTGTATGCGCCATGGATATGCCCGAAGCAGTATACTTCAAAACCCGCCCACGTCAAAGTGGTTTGAGGATGGATGTTCCGGCGCCGGCCGTATTGCCTCATCCAAAAAAAATCTACCCCTGATTGGCTCTACAAAGTATTGGTTTTTCGTTATACTGTGTGCGTTATTCGGAAAAGCAAGGACGGCAGCATGGAAGAAACGCCTACACTCAGAACCCAGGTGGAAAAAGCAATTGCAGATATCCGGCCGGCACTGCAGGCCGACGGCGGTGATGTGGAGCTGGTAACGGTTTCCGACGACGGTGAGGTATCGGTGCGTTTAAAAGGCGCTTGCGCCGGTTGCCCTATGTCACAGATGACGTTGAGCTACGGCATTGAAAAACACCTGAAGAAAGTCATACCGGAGGTTACCGCGGTCAAAGCCGTGTAAAACCCGCGAATGCGCACAAAATCCACTTTTTTTGAAAAAAAAAATTTTGCATTATACGAGTAAAAACCGATAATTTGTGAGAGGAGTGGATTATCATCCCCGGGAGGGACGGTATCGCAAACGGGAAAAGAGCCTACATCGGCCAACGAGCACACCAGATGCAAAAACTGAGATCCCTTCTGCTGGAGATCCCAAAGACGGAGATACATCTCCATCTCGAAGCGCTCGCTTCGGTGGATACGATTTGGACGTTGATGTCAAAGCACGACATTTCGTATGATGATGTGTCAACAAAAGAAGATCTGCAGAAAAAATTTCAGATAAAAAGCCTCAACGAATTTATCGATCTGTTTATCAATGTCATCCAGAATTGTTTCCGTTCAGAGTCGGATTTCGATTTACTCATCGATGACGCTGCTTCGTATCTAAAACGAAACAATATTGTGTACTCGGAGATCTTCTTTGCTCCCTCGAAATTCATCAAAAACGGACTCGATTTCAAAACGATCGTAAAAAAGCTCGAAAAAGGGTATCAGCGGTTATGGGAAACCGAACAGGTTGAAGTCCGGTTTATTATCGATGTTTCTAGAAGCTACGGAACCGAAAACGCGGAACAGAATCTTTCGTTGACCCTGGATAACCGGAGCGAGAGCATCATCGGCATAGGCCTCGGTGGTGCTGAAGAATCCGGCCCGGCCGCCGATTTCGAAAAAGTGTTCGGGCGTGCGGCGAAAGCGGGCTTGAATATCGTTGCGCACGCCGGTGAAGATGTAGGTCCCGAATCGATCTGGGATGCTATAAACTACCTTCATGTTCAGCGGATAGGACATGGCATCAGCGCGATGCACGACGAGAAGCTGATAGAGTATCTTGCAGAAACACAAATTCCACTCGAGATTTGTCCGACGAGTAACCTGTTTACGCAAAAATTCGTAAAACGGATCGAAGAGCACCCGATTCGGACGTTTTATGACCGCGGGTTGAACGTTACGGTAAACACGGACGATCCGACGCTCTTCGGAATCGATCTCGTGGACGAGTATATGCGTCTTTCCAATCGCGGATTTTTCGAAGCCGAAGAGTTGCTCGCAATCGCAAAGAACAACGTGTACGCTACGTTCCTTCCAAAGAAGCGCCAGGATGAGATCTGGCACCAGGCTCAGAAAATCATCGATTCACACGGCGACGAGCTCAAACGAGCATAGCAGGTCGGTCGCTACCTCCACGCGGTAACAGAAACTAATACAGTAGAAACAACTACAGCAGTAGCAACGCTCAATATGATCGAACATGCGGGCGGTTTTTCGTGATTACTGTCTTCCGTTAAAACTGTTTCACGTGAAACACTCCCTTGGTGATCCGATTCCTGTGGATTTTGAATCAATATGCAACTTGGTCTCATGCAATGCAGATCCAATCCGTGACGAGGGTGCAAAACGAGAACTGCCTTGGTACGCGTGGGAGGCGAGAAAGGATATCCCGGAGTTTCACCGTGAGACGACGTGTTTCGGCAGGAACGTGGTCAATATGCTCGAGCGGGTAGTAGTTACTCCTTTACCACGCGAGCAACGCCGACGACGAAATCCGGCTTACTGATATTAACGATCCGAACCCCCATTGCGTTTTTTCCCATCACCGGAACCTCATCCACTTTGAGCTTGACCGCATTTCCCTGACTTGCGATACACATCAGCTCGTCCCGTGTCGTAACGTTGATAGCCCCGACGAGCTCACCGGTTCTTTCATCTTGCTTGTAGCAGACCTGCCCGCCGGTACCGCGTCCGTGGATGGAGAAATTGTCGTAATCGATCCTCTTTCCGTATCCATTTTCCGATATCAGAAGCATCTGCTCGTTTTCAACGACCCGTAGCGCTCCGGTGAGCTCGTCCTCTTTCGTCAACCGTATTCCGCGGACGCCTCGGCTGGTTCTGCCCATCGCCCGAACCACGTCCTCTTTGAATCGAAGCGCATGACCGTGTCTGGTTACCAGAAATACCTCGTCCTCACCGCTCGTCAGTCGCGCCGAAATAAGCTTGTCACTGATATCGAGCTTTATCGCGATGATCCCGCGTGTTTTCGCATTCGAAAAAGAACCGGTGGTAACCTTTTTAACGATTCCTCTGGCGGTAGCCATAAATACGTAGGTATCTTCCCTGAAATCGTCGATACACAATACCGCGCTCACGTCTTCATCGGGAGATATCGCCATGAGCCCTTTGATATGAGCGCCCCGTGAGGTTCTCGATCCCTCGGGAACCTCGTGAACCTTCATCCAGTATGCCTTCCCGGCGGTCGTAATAAACAACACATGATCGTGTGTAGAGCCGACGAACATATGCTCCACAAAATCGTCCTCTTTGAGCGTGGCCGAGCTTGCTCCCTTTCCTCCGCGGCCCTGATTCCTGTACGCGCTTACGGGTACGCGCTTTACAAAGCCTCGGTGAGAGATAACGATGACCATGTCTTCTTTTTCGATGAGATCCTCTTCGGCGATGCTTTCTAGCTCATCCGCGATGATCTTCGTTCTCCGCTCATCACCGAATCTCTCGGCGATACTCTCGGTCTCTTCTTTTACGACCCCGAGGATCTTCGCTTCACTCGACAGGAGATCCCGCAGATACGCGATCAGCTCCCGAATTTCCTTGAGCTCGTCGATTATCTTCCGCGTTTCCAGACTCGTAAGTCGCTGAAGCTGCATATTGAGGATCGCCTGCGCCTGACGCTCGGAGAACTCGAACCGCTCCATCAGCCGGCTTCTCGCGTCGTCGACATTTGCCGATGCTTTGATGATCGCAACGACCTCATCGATGTTGTCGAGTGCCTTTTTGAGACCGATGAGTATATGCTCGCGTTCCTCGGCTTTGCGCAGCTCGAACTGAGATCGTCGGATGACGACCTCTTTGCGGTGCTCCACGAAGTGGAAAATCGCTTCCTTGAGCGCGAGCACCTTCGGCTTACCCGAGACGAGGGCAAGGAAGTTCACATTGAAGTTCTGTTGCAGCTGGGTATGGGCATAGAGCTGATTGAGCACGATTTTGGGTGTTACCCCGCGTTTGAGCTCGATAACGATCCGCATCCCGTCACGATCGGATTCGTCGTTGAGATCCTGTATCCCTTCGATCTTTTTGTCCCGTACGAGATCGGCAATCCTGACGATGAGATTCGCCTTGTTCACCGCGTAGGGTATTTCGGTAACGATAATCGCATCCCGGCCCTGTTTGTTGGTATCGAGTACGCATTTTCCCCGGACGACGATCTTGCCTTTTCCGGTCTTGTACGCATCGACTATTCCCTGTTTACCGTAGATCACCCCGCCGGTCGGAAAGTCGGGCCCGGGAAGATATCTCATCAGCTCATCAGTGGTGATCTCCGGGTTGTCGATAAACGCCGAGATAGCCGCACATGCTTCACTCAGATTGTGCGGGGGGATGTTCGTGGCCATTCCGACGGCGATACCGCTTGCTCCGTTTGCCAGGAGGAATGGAACGCTTGCCGGGAGCACCGTCGGCTCGGTAAGTGAATCGTCGTAGTTTTCGATGAAATCGACGGTCTCCTTGCGGATATCCTTGATCATCTCTTCCGCAAGCGGATCCATCCTCGCTTCGGTATACCGCTGCGCCGCCGGTGGATCACCGTCGACTGAACCGAAGTTGCCCTGCCCCTGCACCGCCCGGTACCGCATGGAAAAGGTCTGCGCAAGACGGACCAGCGCATCGTAAATCGACATATCCCCGTGAGGATGGAATTTTCCGAGTACCTCACCGACGATACGCCCGCATTTTTTGAATGGACGATCCGATCGCAACCCCATCTCGCTCATGGCATAGAGAATGCGTCGATGCACCGGTTTCAAACCGTCCCGGACATCCGGGAGCGCACGCGCCACGATGACCGACATGGCGTAATTCAAGTACGATTCGCGTATTTCATCTTCAATGGTTACGGGTATTATTCTTCCTGTCTGAGCCACAGGCGTCTCCTTTTATGTCAACAAGGCGGGGTAATGAGCATGTCGTCTTCGGTCATACGTCGAGATTTGTCACTTCCAACGCGTTCTCTTCGATGAACTTTCTGCGAGGTTCTACATGCTCCCCCATGAGCGTCGTAAACATCTCGTCCGCGCTGACGGCATCTTCGAGTCGTACCTGGATGATATTCCGTCGTTCCGGATCCATCGTCGTCTCCCACAGTTGATCCGGGTTCATCTCACCGAGACCTTTGTATCGCTGTAATCCGGCCTTTTTTCTATTTTCCCCGAGACTCTCGAGAATGCGGTCCCGCTCTTTATCGTTGTAAGCATAGTTGATCTGTTTACCGTAGGTGATTTTGTACAACGGCGGCATTGCGATATATACATACCCTCGCTCGATGAGCTCGGTCATATATCTGAAAAAGAACGTCAACAGAAGCGTACGTATATGCGAGCCGTCCACATCAGCATCGGCCATGATGATGACCTTGTGATATCGAAGCCGCTTGACATCGAAATCCGCACCCGCCCCGGTTCCGAGTGACGAGATGATCGGCTGGAGCTTTTCGTTTGCGAGCACCTTGTCGATCCGTGTTTTCTCGAC
>CAYLZA010000241.1:0-5190 GCA_964387575.1 uncultured Spirochaetales bacterium
ATGCCACCACTCCCGACATTCTGTTTTTCTTTTCCGATCAGCACAACGGTCTCTGCTCCGGGTACGCCGGATCGGATATCATCCACACGCCGAACCTCGATCGAATCGCCGAAAATGGCACCGTCTGTGAAACCGCGTACACCGCCTGCCCCTTGTGCGTCCCGGCGCGTTCGGCCCTTCTGACCGGACAATTTATCTCCCGAAAAGGCATGTTCGACAACTCCACAGCTATGCCGAGCGATCAGGCCACGTTTCTGCATTCGCTCGCCGCGCGTGGTTATGAGACGGTTCTCTGCGGTCGAATGCACTTCAAGGGTCCCGATCAACGGCACGGATTTACTTCGCGTGTCTTCGCCGACATCACCTCTCCGTACGGCGGAGGTATTCCCGACAGCGGAGCTTTTGCCCGGACATTCGGTATGGGTGGCTGCGCGGATCTCGCCGGCGCCGGTACGTCGCCGGTCCTCGAGTACGATCGGGGTGTCGTGAACGCAGCGATCGAGTACCTTGCCGAGGATCACGAAAAGCCGCAGTGCATCGTGGTAGGTACCTATGGACCACATTTCCCGTACGTGGCGCCGCCGGAGTATTTCGATCTCTATCGCGATAAGGTTTCCCCGCCGGAATCGTGGAATCCGGAAAATCCCGATCCGAATCCGATCGTCGATGTCAAACGGCAGAGACAGCGAACGAATCCGTTTACCGGTGTGACCTCGGATGTTACGACCGAAATCATGCTCGCCGCCCGTACCGCGTATCTCGGGATGATCTCCGAACAGGACCGGCATGTGGGAACCGTTCGTGAAGCGTGGTCGCAGTATCTCGACCGGACCGGTCGGCAGGGGCTCTTCCTGTACGCTTCGGATCACGGCGACACCTGTGGCGAGCATGGTGTTTTTGGTAAACAGACCTTTTATGAGGGCTCGACACGTATACCGATGCTCTTCGAAGGTGCTGGAATCGAGCCTGGAAAACGTATAACGAATGCAGTTTCGCTTCTGGACATCGGACCGACTCTGTGCGAGATCACCAATAGCACAACACCCGCCCTGCAGGACGGTCGGAGTCTCGCAACCGCCCTGTGCAACGGAACCGAACCTCCCGATCTATCGGTGTTGAGCGAATGGGTGCAGGAGTATAACGGAGAGGTCGCAGCAGGACGAATGGTTCGAGCCGGGCGTTGGAAGCTCATGCACTTTCGCCGACGTGATATCGCCGATCAGCTCTACGACATCGAAGACGATCCGGAGGAGCTCGAGAACATCGCCTCCGAACGGCCCGATATTGTGCGGAGACTCATGAACGAAATCGACTCGGATTGGGAGCCGGATCGTATCTCCCGTCATTTTCTCGAGAAGCGGCACAACATAGAGCTCATAGATCTGTCGGTGCATGCAACAGGTATGGACGTGCCCGAGTCCGAGCAATGGCGGGTGCCCGAATCGTCGGTGCAATCACCGGGTCGGATGACGTAGTAGTATCGCCGCGCCTACTCTCGGTCTATAGTCGTCCATTATTATCGACTTTCATAGCGCGCTATAATTCAGGCTGCCAGCGTAGCTGGAAGAACACCTGCACTTCTCCTTCATCGTTGCCGGAGAAATAGGGGTTGAAGATGTATTCAACGCCCTCGTCCATAGTCGTACTGGACGCGTAGATGTGAGTCGCGGTGGAGCCCTGGTTCGATAGGTTCTGATCGGTAGTCAGCTCCCAGGTATCGGCCTGGTCACCGTTTTCACGAAAGGCGAAGGTGAACATCTCACCTGCAGCCACGTCCGAAGCTCCGCCGGCGTCGTGTTCCTGGATTAGCAGCGTAATGCGGACTTTGTAGTCCTCAGACCGAGGCGAGTTTATGGTGTAGCTCTTTCCGCCCGGTTCGAAATCCGGGTCGGTGACCGAGTCATTTGCGGCGGCCTCCAGCGTGCTCTTCGGATTGCCGGCAAATGAGTCTATCTCATCGACCCAAATCGCCGGGTAGCCGACGTCGTCAAAGAGGGTGAAGCCGCCGGTGTTCATCTCGACCTGGTAGGCGTGTCTCGCGTCCTCAATCTTCGCATCAGGCCGCACTTTGTATGGATTATTCGGATCGGCGCTGGGTCCGGGGATACGGGAAAGCTCGCGGCCGGTGCCGGCAACGGTGTTGTTGGAAGGATCCAGCAGCTCCGCTTCTATGGTCCAGGTGAACTCGGAAACGCCGCCGTCGTTCTCGCTTACGGTGAGCATTCCGTAGGGCGCTATCGAGAAGTCGACGCTCGGTGCGGCGGCGGTTGCCGCGTGTGCCGTGATCGGCTCACTGAGATAGTGCGTGGCGTCACCTTCTTCCTTGTTGTAGAGCACCGCGGCGTAGTAGTAGTTGGTCTCCGCCTCCAGACCTTCGTCGGTGCACTGGGTTATGCTCCGATCCAACGGTTGTTCCGGTCCATAGACCAGATCGTACCCCTGGAACGTGCCGCCGTTGGGAAGCACGTCGATGGTTTCCGGGAGGTCGGAGAAATCATTGACCGTGTTGCGAATTATGAGGAGACCATTATACATCTGCTCCTCCGGGGGATAACTCCATCCCAGGCCGATCTCGGTGTGCAGCTCACCGGGGGCGGCGGTGAAATCGACCGGTTGGGGGACGTAGGCGTCCACGGAAAAGTCGTAGGTATGCTCGGTGCTCCCGTCGGTAGCCGTTACTTTCAGCGACACGCCGTTGTTTTGAGGCTCCAGAGGGATCTTGAGTGAGCGCAGACCCGGCGTGAGCTCATATTCTTCCTCCGGCACCGAGTCCGACTGGAGTGTTAGCCCCTTTACGTTTACCTCCGGGGTTACCGTTATGTACATCGCATCGTTCGGGATGGGAAATGAAGAGCCGCTAAGATCGGTCGGAAGCGACTGATCCGCGCCCAACGACAGGTGATCGCGAAAAGAGAGCTCGTATGCATCGGTGTCGATTCCGTCGCTTAAGACAATGTCCTCCAGAGCGGTGCTATCGGTAGTGCGCGGAGTGCGCGGTTCGGGATCCTCCGAATCGTTCAACCCGTCGCCGTCGGTATCCGCCGTACCGGGAAGCGAGGTGTACGGCGCCTCGGGCGGTCCGGGGTCGGGCTCCAACTCCACGTTGTCGTCCACTCCATCGCCGTCCGAGTCGATTTTCTCGTCGTCGCTGCCGAACATGGTCTCCGTTCGCAGGGGAACACCGTCGTCGTCCACATCTTCGCTGAAGATAAGCTCCACCGTATCCCCGGTGCCGATCATAATATCACTCAGATCGCAGGAGCATTCCCGGATTGTGTAGTAGGTGCTCCACTCCTGTCCGTCTTGCTCAAACCGGTGCACCAGGTACCAGTACTTTCGGTTGCTCGTGTCCTGCGCGACCGAGTTGACCGACTGGATGCCGTGGTAGTCTCCGGTAGTGCCCGTAACAACGCTTACCCCGATCCGCTCGAGCACGGTTTGCAGTGGAATCGGATTGAACTGATCACCGGAGGAGGTCGCGTCCGGGTTGAAGTCGGTCTTCGTCGCCACCGAGTATCGCTCGACCGGTTTGTCCTGCAAGCCCGGACCGTAATCAATAATGACTTCCGCAGTTCTAACCGGTACTTCGGTGTTGGCCTCGTTGAAGTTGCGCCCCTCCATGCTTACATCGTATCCGGCGATACCGAAGACTACGCCGCACGAGTCTTCCATCAGCTCAAGAGTCTTCTCCACGGTCAATGAGTTGTCTTCGAAGACGTAGACGGTATCATCGCCCTGCCCGGAGCCGCCCTGTGGATCAAGCGAGAAGCTCAAGCCCGAGCCGCATTCTAGGGTCGCAATCGGTTTGACAAAGTCCTCATCGGGAATCAGCTTATAGCACGCGAGGGTCACGTCGTTTACGTCGTAGGCGATATTGCTGACGTTTGCAAAAGATACGGCCACCGAGATCGTCCCGCCCCTGCTCTGACGCGCCTCGCTGGTAGTTCTGTTTCGAATTCTGCTCACCGCCCGGTCGTGCTCCACCGTACGGGAGTTGCTCCAACTGTGGCCGGTTTCCTGGGTATAGGTGCCGTGAGCCCCCACGTTTACATGTGAAACCACATGCGGGTCTCCGCCGGAGGTCCCAACTTCGATGCCGCTCTCATAGCTCCACCCGTATTCGGCGGCCATGGACTGGGTAAGCGTATTGCTGTGAGTATAGCCGGAAGACATGCTGGTGGTTTCGCCCACCTGGTAGCTCACCTCAGTACCGGTCGTATTGAAATACTTCAGTTCTATTGCGGTCTCGCTGCGTAATGTCAGCTTCATGCCCGGTAGATCCGCCACCAGCGGACTGAACTTGGGCGGATAGGTCTCCACGTAGTTGAGGAGCTCTTCGTCGTCGTTCCATCCGTCCCCGTCGGTGTCCGCGATGTACGGGGAGGTATGATGAGTATTCGTTTCGATATCGTTGCTCAGTCCGTCTCCGTCGATGTCGGTGTCGTTGGTGTTGAGTATGCCGTCACCGTCGACGTCGCCGCCGGGATCGTATTCGCCTTCCGCCGGGAGCGTATCGCCGTTCTCATCGTCGATATCGTCCTCGATTTCATTTACGCCGAGGATATCGCAACCCGAAAAAACGAGAAGCGCAAACAGAATAGGTAGTGAAACCGTAAAAACAAGAAAAGGCCTATTTGTTCGGCGATTCTTATTCAAGGTGAGTTTACTGATATGCTTTCTTTGTTTAGACATGATTAATTTACAATTGTAAATCGTATTTGAGATATTTCAACCCCTGATGATGATAGCTTCATGAAAATCACGATTGATATCCCTGATCGTGAGCTCAAGGATGCCATGCGTTTTGACGGAACCAGGACAAAGAGAAAAGCGGTTCTGGCAGCCATCCGGCAATTCAACGCTCGACACCGAATGGCGTTGTTGGCTCGTCATTTGGGCACGTGCCCGGATCTGATGACAGTAGAGGTACTAAGGCGTCGGCGAGAGGAAAGTTGGTTATCATGACACTCGTAGATACGGCTGCATCGAATTCAATCACTGAGAGAGACAATCGAAGAGCATTTCCCATCCGGTCTTTGACGCATCGGTAAAAGTGAGTATACTGTCCCGGATTTTGCGAGGTACACCTGAGTGAATGGGTCAAAGCCCGGCAACACCAAACGTCTCGATATGCTTGCTCACGGTTCAATTCTTCCGACGTTGTTCAAGCTTTCGGCACCGGCTATTGCC
>CAYLZA010000242.1:0-5157 GCA_964387575.1 uncultured Spirochaetales bacterium
AAGGCACAGCCGCAAACGGAAACCGCGCCCAAAGGACGCGGCTTCAGCTTTAGTGAAGCGATGCTGTAGAGCATAAAACCCCCTTTACCCGCGTATACGAGATATGCAGATTATATTCGATATATTTAATGTGTGTAAGCGCGCTATGCATCGATCGGCAGCTTCATATGTGATTAACCGTGTGACCGGTCGCTTTGTTTATCGTTCGTCTTCGTGTCTGCAGCGACGCTTCGGTTTCGGCCGCTACATCGCTTTCGCGGAAGTGCGTCAGGAGAATCTCCTTTTCTCCTTTACGATCGAAATCGTATACGAGGAATATGGTTCCGTCCGGTGCTTCGACTCCGTCGGGATACGAAACCCCGGTCCGGTGATCGATAACCAGTCCCCCTGTCCATGATACTCCGTCGTCTTTCGAAACGTAGGCGGTCAGATCGCTTCGATCAGTTCTCTCGTCGAGAGGCCCGTGTTTCACGAGTAGTATAGCTCCCGAAGCAAGCCGTTTTACAAAAAACCGGGAGGTTGGATGCGCAATTCGCGAAGGAGTAACCTCGCTCCAGGATTCGCCGTAATCGGTGGATACCGTTTCACCTATTCCGTACCCGGTTCGTACGAGCATCCACAACCGACCGTCGTCGAGCTCGACGATCATATGTTCGTCGGCGCTTCGGTCTTTTCCATTCGGAATCGATGCACCCCCACGGTATACCCAGGATCCACCCTCGTCGCCTGAAGCATAAACCCGTGCGCTTACATCCCGATGCCATTCAGCCACGGGTAAGAGCCAATCACCCGTCGAGACAGAAATCGGTTTATTCATCATGATTCCGTCGCAGAGCCTTCTCGGTTCGGACCAGATAGGTTTTCCCGATTCCGAATTGTCGGTGATAATCGCCCAGACACCACTTTGCTCATCGGTATGCTTCTCATAACCCTGAGCCCAGAAAAGCCACAATCGACCCGTCGGATCGTGCCAGAGACACGGATCGAAGGCACGAACCGGGCCGCTGCGGTCGGGATCGATTACCAATGCCGGTGAAGACCAGGTGTCGCCGTTGTCCGAGCTCGTTGCAAGTAAAACGTAGTTGAAACGGTCCTCGGTTATTCCACCGCCGTACCACGCCGCCCACAATCGGCCTTCAGATGCCCGTTCGACTGCCGGGATACCCTGAAACCTTCGGGAATCATCGGCGTAGTAGGGATCGGCGGGGGCGAAAATCTGTGGGGTTGAAAGATATGGTTCCATAAATTGTTCTCCTTATTCGCCGGGTGACGAAGCCACGCGTATCACGTGATTCAGATGATATTTACGCTACCGATTCTGATACGATCCAAACTCTCTGCCATATTCTAAGTATGCATCGATGTTTTCTTTTGGGGTACCCGTACGCATACTGTCGCTTGTTCCGAGTAAGAATCCGCCTCGCTCTCCGCCTATTTCGCACGCATATTTAACCGCTCTTCGAACATCCGCGACGGTACCCTTCTGCAGCACGCAGATCAGATCGATATAGCCCTTGAATGTGATCTGATCGCCGTAGGTACGCTTCGCATCGGCAAGATCAAAATCTCCCACCGGCGGAGGAGTACATGTTTCGACGACATCGATGTCGACTCGAATTCGCGGGTTCTTCTCGCTTTGCAGCCCCGAGGATTCGTTGTTTCGAGGTCATTCACGTCTCCCGTGCATAAACGGACTACTCGTCGCTTACTGCAGGAGTATAACTCACATCCTCGATCGTTCGCATGCTCACCTTCGAGCGCGGAGGCTTCGGGTTGCGGGATATCGATGAACAGGAGAGGCACGATGGCGCACAGGGCCGTAGCGATATCGATCGTCAAAACTCCCTCTATCGGTAGCAGTGAAACCAGTATCCCCTACGAGTACGGGGCCACCGATTCGGGCTATCGATTTCCGGGTTTGGTTGAGTGCGGCTATTCGTGAAAGGAGTTTTTTGGGAACAGCTCTCATCAGCATCAAAGGATACATGAATATGATAATATTTATCAAATATATGGGCGATAGTGCCGGAAAGCACCAATGCTTATGCTATTTATTTAAACTCTCTCGACCCTTTCGAGAAGGAGGAAACGTGTATGGAAAACGAAACTGGACGAATCTCCGAATTGCAGTATCGAGATTTTGTACGTCGATCCATCGACGAGAATGGATGGAGCGATGACCTCGAGACACGTGCCCGCAGAGCCCTCAACATCCTCCGTGAGGGTAGAAAAAACGAGCTCGCGCCGAACTGGCTCCGTGCCGCTTTTTCGATGACGAGAACGTTGCTTTTTATCGTTGCGCCGCTTTTTCTTCTCGATGGGGATTGCTCGAATATACCTTTTTATACGGCCGAAAAGGAGCGGGAATGGGCGTGAACGATCTGCCGTCGAACGTCTCGAGAACGAAGTTTTCGCATCCAGAGTTTTTGATCGTCTTCGGAAGATATACGGAGAATATTTTAACAGTTTTGTTAGCGAACGCGTCACGGCAATGCCGGGAGATCTCCGAAAAACACGGGTTGGGCTGAATGAATGTAGATACACGCAGATTATCGAACAGGTCGACGTCATAGTGAACTGCGCGGCTACGGTGACGTTCGATGAGAGATTGGATGAAGCGATAGCACTGAACGCGTTCGGTCCGAGACGGTTGCTCAGAATTGCGCACGAATGCCGAAACCATCCATTATTTGTTCATGTATCAACTGCATATGTCGTCGGACGGCATCCATTTCCGCTTCTCGAAAAACCACGAGCAATCGAAGCATCCATCTACTATTCGACGTATCCGGAGACGTTTCGGACAATCAAACGGGAACGGTGATGCCGGATACTTAACTGAGCGCACGGAAGCAGGGCGGCTGAAGTGGCTGAATGCGAAGCTCGCCGAGGAGGGAATGAACCGCGCCCGGCAGTTGGGTTGGACCGACAGCTACACGCTGACAAAAGCTATCGGTGAGCAATTACTGGCGAGAGAACGTGGTGGTCTGCCGGTGGTAATTATTCGTCCTTCGATCATCGAAAGCAGTTTGCAGGAACCTGAGCCCGGCTGGGTGGACGGATTAAAAGTAACGGACGGAATAATCGTACCCTATGGAAGAGGGCAGCTGCATGATTTTCCGGGCAATCCGGAGGTTACAATCGATACCGTTCCTGTCGACTTCGTCGTAAACGTAATCCTCGCGTCAGTGCCTCAAGCGACACGAAACGGTGGTATTCGAGTTCATCATGTGTCGAGTGGATCTGCGAATCCGGTGAAGCTGCGTGATCTGTTCGATTTGGTGTACGACTACTTTCGCAAATTTCCAATGATAGGAAAACGAGGAGAACCTGTAAGAGTACGAAGATGGACCTATCCTTCACCGAGCGTATTTCGTTTTTTCTTTTGGGCGCGCTATCAACTTCCGCTCGGTCGTCTGGAGTGGTTTCTCCGAAAACTGTCCTGGATCGCGCGGGGCTCCAGGCTTCGCCGTCGTATCGCTAAACGTAAGGCTATATACGGTAACTATACCAGTACCAATTTTGAGTTTCGTACGGAAAATACAACCGCGTTATTACAATCGCTCAAGCCTCAGGATAAAAAACGATTTGATTTCGATGTTACGCGTATCAGATGGCCCGATTATGTCCAGAATATTCACATTTCTGGTCTAAAGCGTCACGTGTTGAACACCGGCAAGCGTGAGTCGCAGGCTCTTCGCTGATTCTCCCGCGTTGACAGTACAAGCAATCAGCAGCCAACGGCGACGATCCGAAGGGAGTTTTCGACGATTTGCCTATCCGAGCACCTCTTTTCGATATTCCCGGGGACTCAATCCGGTGACATTCCTGAATTGTGTGGCGAATTTTTGCGACGACGGATAATGAAGCTCCATAGCTATATCGGTTATAGAAAATCGCGTATTCTGCAACAGCCGTTTCGCTTCGCGGATTCGTTGATTAATCTGATTTTTTTTTATTGATGTTCCCGTGTGTTGCTGAAAGTGGCGTGACAGTTGCCGGTAAGACAGCGGAAGCTCCTCGATTCTCGCTCGGAAGACGGCTTGCCCTCCATATAGTGTGTTTTGGGTAAGCTGCGCAACCCGTTCCGCCCAGTATTCCTGCAACGGCGGTGCATCTACCGATTCCGTCGTGGTTACATTCAGCGCGTGCGAGCTGAGCGCGCGGCCGATAAGCGCCAGCGTTTCGTGTCTGTAGATGTGTGATTGCGAGAGCGCCGATTGCAGAATCCCGACGAGCTCGATAAGCCAGTAACCGCCGCGGAAATGGTACGAAAAACCGGTCTGCCGCACGTCGTCTGATTCGAAGCTCAGATAGCAGATCCCGCCGTAGCCGGTGTCCGGTGAGGCAAGAGAAAACACGCTTCCTCTGCGTAATACGAGAAAATCACCCGACGAGAGAACATGGCAGTGCTCGTGACCGGGGTCTTTGCATTCGAAATGCAATTCACCGACGGAGACAAAAATAAGCTGGAAAATATCGTAACCTTCGGTCGTGAACGTGTATCCCGGAGGTTGGGTTTTTATGCTGCTCGTCTCGGTCATGTGTCCAAAAAAGTAACATATAAGGTCGATTTAGGGTACGCACTGAATGCAATATGCCGGTAGAATATCGATATGACGAGTAGGGAACGATATGTCGAGACACTGTTATTCGGGAAACCCGACCGGATACCGTTGAAGCCCGGGTCGGGAAGAGAATCGACGCGTGAGGCTTGGTATTCCCAGGGATTGGGACGGAAAATCGACCACATTGAAAAACACGCGTATAGAACGATAGGTGGAACCTGCGAATGGCCTGAAGACGGTCCGGGGTTAACCGTCGATGAACGGATGATTCCACAATTCGAGGAAAAGGTTATTGAGGAAAAAGAAAATTCCAGAGTAGTTCAGGATTGGAAAGGCAATATCTGCGAGATCGGAAAGGAGTATACGACCGAATATCTTCGCAACGCGATCGATTTCGTTACGCGAAGATGGATAAAGTGCCCGGTTGAAACTCGTGAAGATTGGGAAGAGATGAAGACTCGATACGATCCGGACACTCCGGATCGGTTGCCGGAGAATGCGGAAGACCTCAAAGATGTCTTGGCCGACCGTACCTGGCCGATCAGTTTCCATTTTTCTGGTCCGTTCTGGCAGATGAGGGAGTGGCTCG